>JAVVEP010000027.1 GCA_032250735.1 Gammaproteobacteria bacterium | reverse complement strand
ACGTTGGGGGCTTTGCCAGAACCAAAACTTACCCACAGATTCTGCTGAAGAGCCGAATATTTAGATCTGCTGGGA
This sequence comes from Gammaproteobacteria bacterium, assembly GCA_032250735.1. Taxonomy (NCBI): domain Bacteria; kingdom Pseudomonadati; phylum Pseudomonadota; class Gammaproteobacteria; species Gammaproteobacteria bacterium. The sequence goes on along the minus strand of JAVVEP010000027.1, from coordinate 39,707 downwards.
CTTCCGACCGAATAGCCGCCCAAGAATTTCACGACAAATTAAAGGTCGAATACTGGCGCCTTCAAAAACTTGGATATCGTCATTCTTACACCTGGTCGCAAGCTGTTGTGCAGTGACTGAAAGAACAGTCTCATAAAAAATCACTTAGTGATGACAAGCATCACTTGAAAAAACTAGATACTCACCTGCGTGGTGTTTTGCTTACCGATATAAATCGCGGTTTGATTGAAAAAATCACGACAGCTCGCTGTCAGGAGAAAGTAAAGCCTGCGACGGTCAATAGAATGCTGGAGGTTTTGCGGGCAATCCTTCGACGTGCCGAGAATCATTGGGAATGGCTTGATAAGGCACCACACGTGCGCATGTTGCCAGAGCCAAAAATACGCATTCGGTATTTAACCACAGTAGAGTTTTCGAGATTGATTGCTGAGTTACCCAATCATCTTGCTTATATGGCCTCATTTTCGATTTGCACGGGATTGCGAGAAAATAACGTTACTCAATTAAACTGGTCGCAAATTGATATGAGTCGTTCTGTCGCCTGGATCCATTCTGATCAATCTAAGACAGGCAAGGCAATAACTGTTCCACTTTCACTTGAAGCAAAGGCGCTTCTTAAAGATTTGGAAGGTAATCATTCACACTTTGTTTTTACCTATCAAAAATGGAACGCAAAAATAAAACGATTTGAAAATGTTCCTGTGTCCCGTGCCAATAACCATGCCTGGCGAAAAGCTCTAGTGCGTGCCGGTATTGAGAACTTTCGTTGGCATGATCTCCGACATACCTGGGCGTCGTGGCACATTCAGAATGGAACTCCTTTGCATGTTCTCCAAGAACTTGGTGGCTGGTCTTCGACCGAGATGGTAAAGCGCTACGCACATCTTTCCCCAGGTCATCTGTCTGAATATGCTGGCAATGCGAATCGAAAAATAATTTAAATAAATGCAAATAATTCCTTGACAATAAGTTACGGGGTAACTATATTCTGTTTACACACTCAAGAAAGGGAACAAAACAATGGCCAATCCAACCCAACAAACAATTAATCAAGTAGCAGATCGTCTTGAAAGTGCATTACGGGAATTACATGAAAATTCATTAAATGCTATTGATCAAGATGATTTAGATCGTTTTAATTCTTATTTTATTCATGAAATTTCAAGTGCTAATTATATTTTACATGGAGAAACGAAATGATTGATTACAGCAATGTCAAAGCGAAAACCCAAGAATCGGCATTAGAAAAAGAACTAGATGTCCCAGAATTCTTCACAAAAATATGGCAGGAATTTATAAATAATCCACAAGATGATCATGCTAGTAGTAATATTTTTGCCATGTTGCTGGGCATGAAAATGCTTAAAAGCACAATTGAAGTACATATAGATATTGATACATTGTTAGAAATCGTGACGATTCAAATCAATGAAAGATCCTGCTGATAAAGACACCCAGGACGCTTTACCCGGTCGTCCTGGCCGACCTCGCCTCAACGATCTGGCCCCTCTTACAAATGCTGAACGGCAGAAGCGGTATCGGGATTCGCAAAAGGAAAGGGTGGAAGTGAAAATCTATCTTGATCGAAAAATACACAATCAGTTGAAGCGTGCCGCCAAACGCTCTCAGATCGCGCTGAGCGAGCTTATCGTGTCAGTGCTGGCAAAGATCAAGTGAATTTGAATTTGGTCGTGCAACGACCGCTAAACGCCCTTCCAGCCGATGTTTGAAAAGGCGCGTGAGTTTCAATTCATGAAATGTCATGTAAATGCCCACATGCCACCCTGAAGACATCTTTTAAAAATGCTTGTTGATACAAAATTGATACAAAAACCGGAGGTTTTGCAATGATAGATATCAAAAAGGCCAGTAAGTCACTGACCTTATTGACAATTATGGTGCGCCCGGAGAGATTCGAACTCCCGACCGCCTGGTTCGTAGCCAGGTACTCTATCCAACTGAGCTACGGGCGCGTAAGAAAAGAGGTGCGATTATGCGGATGTGCTTATAGCCTGTCAATTGTGACGAGCTTGCGCATCCTCGCACCCGTACTGCATTTCGCATTAGCAGTTATATACCACCACCAATGGAGAAATATGGTGGAGAGCGAGGGATTCGAACCCTCGATGGGCGTTAACCCATACGCCCTTAGCAGGGGCGCGCCTTCAGCCGCTCGGCCAGCTCTCCATACACCGTCTACATCAACACGCAAAATCGGCAGGGGCGCTATTCTCCCAGAAATATCGGCATTAGAAAACCCATTTCCGCCGAACAGGGACAACTAAACGGCTGCCACGGATAAATCCGTCGCTGCGTCTGCTGAAAGTAAGATGGTGGCACGGTAAAAACGCGCATCAACGAACTAAACTGCGGAAAGGGTATTGCCTTCGAGTCAGGAAAATAACCGCAAACAAGCATTAGCCTTGTTTGCGGTTGCGACGAAACGGTCTACTTCAGGCCGTCGACCCCTGCGGATCTTTTTCGCTTTGGATACGCTCGTAAATTTCTTCACGGTGTACGGATACTTCTTTAGGGGCGTTCACCCCGATGCGGACCTGGTTGCCTTTGACGCCCAGGACAGTCACGGTGACATCATCTCCAATGATCAGGGATTCACCCACGCGTCGCGTCAAAATTAACATTGCTTGTCTCCTTGTTTGCTAGCAATCATCCAGCGCACCCTGGGGTAGCGGAGAAAGTGCTATCGGCATTTACTTTCATAATTGCAGTCTTGCTTTGCATTTCTATGCACCACATCGCACACCTTCCCTGTGTGCAATTACGACCTATCCACTACTGCGATAGTTCGACAGACTGCTCCAAACCAAAACCACTGTGCAATGCTCGCACGCCCAGTTCCAGATACTTTTCATCCACCACCACCGAGATCTTGATCTCGGAGGTGGAAATCATGCGGATATTGATGCCTTCTTTGGCCAGGATCTCAAACATCTGGCCAGCAATACCGGCGTGTGAGCGCATGCCCACACCGACCAGTGAAATCTTGACGATCTTGTCGTCGGCACTCACTTCACGTGCCCCCAGGCTTTTGGCGACCTTATCCAGCACCGCCTGCGCCCGCACAAAATCATTGCGATGCACGGTGAAGGTAAAGTCCGTCGTGCCGTCGGCGCCCACGTTCTGGATAATCATATCCACTTCGATGTTCGCCTCACCCACGGGGCCGAGGATCTGATAGGCCACTCCTGGGTGATCCGGCACACCCAGCACCGTCAATTTTGCCTCATCCTTATTAAAAGCGATGCCTGAAATCAGCGCCTGTTCCATGCCTTCTTCCTCGTAACTGATCAGCGTCCCTGTTTGCCCATCGATATTCTCTGCAAAGCTGGACAACACCCGCAGCGGCACATTGTATTTACCCGCAAACTCCACCGCGCGGATCTGCAACACCTTGGAACCCAGGCTTGCCATCTCCAGCATCTCCTCAAAGGTGATGCGATCCAGCCGTCGTGCCTTCGGTTCCACCCGTGGATCAGTGGTGTAGACCCCATCCACATCAGTATAGATCTGGCACTCATCCGCCTTGAGCGCGGCGGCAAGCGCCACGGCCGTGGTATCCGACCCGCCGCGGCCCAGCGTCGTAATATTGCCGTGTTCATCGGTGCCCTGAAAACCGGCCACCACCACGACCTCATCGGCCGCCAGGGCATCACCCACCCGCTGTTTGTCGATATCGAGAATGCGCGCCTTGTTGTGCGCCATATCCGTGAGAATGCGTACCTGTCCGCCCGTAAAGGAGCGGGCCGGCACGCCGCGCTTGTGCAGCGCCATTGTCAGCAGGGCGATCGTCACCTGCTCACCCGTGGACAACAACACGTCCAGTTCACGACCGCCCGGCTGCGGATCGATCGCCGTGGCGAGCTCCAGCAGCCGGTTGGTCTCTCCACTCATGGCCGAGACCACCACCACAACCTGATGCCCCAGTGCACGAAAGGCGCCAATCTTTTCTGCCACGTGCTCGATGCGTTCCACCGAGCCGACCGACGTCCCACCGTATTTTTGGACAATCAACGACATTTCAGTGGTCCGTCACAAAGATGTAAATAAAACACTACTTTATACTCAACAGAAGTTCATTGTAGGACAATTCCTACACGATAGACAAGAAATACCTTGCTCCAACACAGCCCATTCAAACCCTGCGTCCATAAGGGACGGGGATCACTGCTCACTCAACTGCGATCTCACCCACTCCGGCACGGCCTGCAAGGCCGCATCCAGACCCGCGGGATCTTTACCACCTGCCATCGCCAGGTCAGGCCGACCGCCACCCTTACCACCGACCTGCTGCGCGACGACATTGACCAGGTCACCGGCCCGCACGCGACCGGTTTCCGCCTTGGTCACACCGGCCACCAGGCTCACCTTGTCGCCTTCCACGGTAGCGAGAATCACCACCGCCGCACCCAGCTTGTTCTTCAACTGATCCACCGTGTCGCGCAACGCGCGGGCATCGGCGCCCTCCAGCTTTGCGGCCAGCACCTTGAGACCATCGATCTCCACCGCACTGGCCGCCAAATCGCCGCCCTGGCTGCTGGCCAGTTTGGCCTTCAGCTGCTCCAGTTCCTTTTCCAGCGCACGACTGCGCTCGATAAGCTGCGCCACCCTGGTCTCTGCGCTACCGGTATCGGCTTTCAACAGGCCCGCGATCCGCGCCAGATTCTTTTCGGTTTCACCGATATAACGCAGCGCCGCCTCGCCCGCCACCGCCTCGATACGACGCACACCGGCCGCGACACCCGCCTCGGAGATAATCTTGAACAGACCGATATCGCCGCTACGTGTGACATGTGTGCCACCACACAGCTCCACCGAGAAATCGCCCATGCGCAGCACGCGCACCACGTCACCGTACTTCTCGCCAAACAGCGCCATCGCACCCGAGGCAACGGCCTCATCCTGCGACATCAGCCGGGTTTCCACCGCCAGGTTGGCGCGGATCTGCGCATTAACCAGCGCCTCGATCGCCGCCAGCTGCTCAGGGCTGATCGCCTCAAAATGTGAAAAATCAAAACGCAGACGCTCGGCCTCGACCAGCGAGCCCTTCTGCTGCACGTGCTCCCCCAGCACCTGACGCAAGGCTGCGTGCAACAGATGGGTTGCGGAGTGATTGCAGGCGGTATCTTGCCGACGCTGGGCGTCCACCTGCGCCTCGGCACTTTTACCGACAGCCACGCTACCCGACTGCACCCGCACCTGATGCAAAAACACATCGCCCTGCTTTTGGGTGTCGAGCACGGTAAGCCGCGCGTCGCCGATGGTGAGCACACCATGGTCGCCGGCCTGTCCGCCGGATTCCGCATAAAATGGCGTGCGATCCAGTTGCAGCAGGCCTTCATCCCCCGCCGTCAGGGTCTCTGCCGCCGCGCCATCGCGGAACATGGCCACTACCTTGCCACTGTCCTGCAAGTGCTCATAACCGGTAAACTCTGTCTGGCCACTTATTGTTAGCCCAACACCTGAGGCAACGCCAAAGCTGCTTGCCGCGCGCGCGCGTTCGCGCTGCGCATCCATCGCCGCCTCGAAACCCTGCATATCCAGACTCAAGCCACGTTCCCGCGCAATATCCGCAGTCAGGTCAACCGGAAAGCCGTAGGTATCGTAAAGTTTGAAGACGGTCTCACCCGAAATTTCCTTGCCGGAAAGATTCGCCATCGTCTCTTCCAGGATGCCCATCCCATGATCCAGGGTTTCGGCAAAACGTTCTTCTTCCTGCTTCAGGACACGCTCTACTTGTGGTTTGGCTTTCAGCAGTTCCGGATAGGCCTCACCCATTTCGTCACACAAGGTCGCCACCAGCCTGAAGAAAAACGGCTCCCGCAGGCCCAGCTTGTGACCATGCCGGATGGCGCGGCGAATAATGCGGCGCAGCACATAACCGCGCCCCTCGTTAGAAGGCACCACACCATCCACCACCAGAAAGGCGCAGGCGCGGATGTGGTCGGCAATAACGCGCAACGAGGTATTGGTGAGATCTTCATGCCCGGCCAGTTTGGCGATGGCGACAATGAGGGGCTGAAACAGGTCGGTGTCGTAATTGTTGTGTACGCCCTGCAAGACCGCGGCAAGACGTTCCAGGCCCATGCCGGTATCGACCGAGGGCTTGGGCAAGGGATTCATGTTGCCCGCCGCATCCCGGTCAAACTGCATGAACACCAGATTCCAGATTTCGATGTAGCGATCACCATCCTCTTCCGGTGTGCCGGGCGGGCCGCCGGCCACATCAGCACCATGATCATAGAAAATTTCCGAGCAGGGACCACAGGGGCCGGTGTCACCCATGGACCAGAAGTTATCACTTTCGTGTTCTCTGCCACCGGGCTTGTCACCAATGCGCGAGAAACGGGAGGGATCGACGCCGATTTCGTTTAACCAGATATCGGCGGCTTCATCGTCTTCGGAATAGATGGTGATCCACAGGCGGTCCGCCGGCAGCCTGGCGACCTCGGTGAGAAACTCCCAGGCAAACTGGATCGCCTCACGCTTGAAATAATCGCCAAAACTGAAATTACCCAGCATCTCGAAAAAGGTGTGGTGGCGAGCGGTATAACCCACGTTTTCCAGATCATTGTGCTTACCGCCGGCACGCAGACAACGCTGGGTGCTGGTGGCGCGCTTGTAACTGCGCTTGTCCTGGCCGGTAAAGACCTCTTTAAACTGCACCATACCGGCATTGGTAAACAACAGGGTGGGATCATTGGCGGGCACCAACGAGCTGCTGGCCACCAGTTCATGGCCATGCTGACGAAAATAATCCAAAAACAGTTTGCGAATCTCTGCACTTTTCATTGTCTGGTTTCAGCCTGCCCTTTGATGTTGGTTATCCACTCTTAACTGTCATCCAGCACCTCGCGGATCTGGTCGCTGGTAAATCCCCGGTACTGAAGAAAACGGGCCTGACGGGCCCGTTCCTTAAAATCGTCCGGCAAATCTGCCCCGAAGCGCTTGCTCTTCACCTGCGCCGCCTGCTCAAACCACTGGGGATCCCCGATATCGAGGTAGGTGGACTGTATTTTCTCACTCACACCGCGTTCGCGCAATTCACTTTGGATGCGTCGCGGGCCATAACCATGATTACACCGATAACGCACGAACGCCTCGGTGAACCGTGCATCGTTCACCAGGCCCTCGTCCGCCAGCTGCCCAACCACGGCGGCCACGATGTCGGCAGCGTAATCCCTGTCACCCAGCTTTTTGTGCAATTCGGCCACCGAATGCTCGCGGCGCATCAGCAAGTCCATGGCCTTTTTACGCACCGTCTTGCGCAGCTCCTTGTCGGCCGTTTCCGCTGATGACGCCTGCGGTAGCGCCGGGTCGGCCGATGCTACCGCATTCCGTGAGTCCTCACTACTCATGCCGCCGAAACGCCGGCCCATCTCCGTTACGCCTCTGCCTCGGCGGCCTCGTCTGCCGCTTCATCTGCGGCGTCGACTGCGGCCTTCGCGGCCTTCGAGGTCCCCGTCGCAGCCGGCAGCAGCCGGGCGCGGATCTGGGCCTCGATACCCTCGGAAATCGCCGGATTTTCCTTGAGGAAGGCCCGTACATTGTCCTTACCCTGACCGATGCGGTCACCATTGTAGCTGTACCAGGCGCCACTCTTGTCGATAATGCCTTCCTGCACACCCAGGGTGATGATCTCTCCCTCGCGGGAAATCCCCTCGCCATAGAGGATGTCGAATTCCACCTTCTTGAAGGGCGGCGCCACCTTGTTTTTCACGACCTTGACGCGGGTCTCGTTACCCAGGATCTCCTCACCCTTTTTCACCGCACCGATGCGGCGGATATCCAGGCGTACCGAGGAATAGAATTTCAGGGCATTACCACCGGTGGTGGTCTCGGGATTGCCGAACATCACCCCGATCTTCATGCGAATCTGATTGATGAAGATTACCAGGGTATTGGTGCGCTTGATGTTCGCAGTGAGCTTGCGCAGGGCCTGTGACATCAAGCGGGCCTGCAGGCCCACATGGTGGTCACCCATATCACCCTCAATCTCCGCCTTCGGCGTCAGCGCGGCAACCGAATCCACCACCACGATATCCACCGCGCCGGAGCGCACCAGCATGTCGGTGATCTCCAGGGCCTGCTCACCCGTATCCGGCTGCGACACCAGCAGCTCATCCACATTCACGCCCAGCTTTTCGGCATAGGAGGGGTCCAGCGCGTGCTCGGCATCCACAAAGGCCGCCGTGCCGCCCTGCTTCTGGATCTCGGCAATCACGTGCAGGGTCAGGGTGGTTTTACCGGACGACTCCGGCCCGTAAATTTCCACCACGCGACCCTTTGGCAGCCCGCCTATCCCCAGCGCCAGATCCAGTCCCAGCGAACCCGTGGACACCGTCTCGATATCACGGTTTGCGCTGGCGTCACCCATGAGCATCACCGAGCCCTTACCAAACTGCTTCTCGATCTGCCCCAGTGCCGCGCTCAATGCCTTTTTCTTGTCGTCTGCCGCCATGATCCTCTCCTCCTGGTTTAACTGTCTGTCACTGATTCGTTGTGTCATCCCGTCCACCCGCCCGTTACGGCTGCGGATATCCGGTAACTGGGGCAGACTGTAGACGCTACATTTAACGCTGTCAATACTTTTTATCACCTTGCTATTTATTACCCCATTATAAATTCTACAGAGACAGGCGTGGCAATCACCGATATACTTCCCGGGATTTCTGCGGCAAGCCGACAAAGGGGTGTGATTGCAATGGCCAGGATGATGAGCGATATCAAATGGGGGACCCGCCAGCGGCTCCAGCACATCGAGATCATGGCCTATTACACCGGCGTCATCACCCGCAGCGACCTTGCCAGGGCCTTTGGCATCTCCGATGCCGCCGCCACCAAGGATCTGAAGCTCTACAATGAGCTGGTGCCGGACAACCTGATCTACCGCCACAGCGTATTTGGGTTTGTGCCCGCCGAGGGCTTCCAGCCCCACTTCAGCGAGCTTGCCCCGGACACCATCCTGTCCATGATCGCCGCCAATCTGGCGACGGCAGACGGCCCCTACGGCGATCAACCGCTGTATGGCGTTCCCACGGAATCCCTGCCCCTGCCCACCCGCCTGCCGGGGCGCGAGATACTGGCCCAGATCCTTCGGGCCATCAAACAGGGCCGCAAACTACAGGTAAGTTATCACTCACTTTCGGGGCGTGAGGTAGACCCGGAGAGCAGCCAGGAACGGCTACTGGAGCCCCATGCCCTGGTCAACACCGGGCTGCGCTGGCACCTTCGCGCCTACAATGAAGAGACCTACGATTTTCGGGACTTTGTGCTCTCGCGTTTCACCGCCGCCCGCATGCTGACAGAGCCCGCCGAATCCAGCGCCCAGTACGATGATGACTGGAGCGAGCTGGTGACCCTGCAGCTCAGCCCCCACCCGCTGCTCGACCCGCAAAAGCGCGCCCGCCTGCTGATGGATTATCACCATACAGAGGGGCGTATCGAGCTGCAGGTGCGGCGCGCCCTGATCGCCTACGTGCTACAACGCCTCGCCGTGGATACCACGGTCGATCACAGCATGAACCCCAATGCCCACCCGCTGGTCGTCCTCAACCGGGATGAGGTCGAGGCCTTTGCCGGCTGGGCCTTTCAGTAGTCACGACGGAGCGACCACTCCCGCAGTACCTCGTAAGTCACCCCCGGCGGCCGGGCAACGGAGCGCACCAGCACAAAGCCGCTGACCGGCCATGACAGGGGGGCAAACGGTGCCTCCAGCAGCCCGACCGGCACGCGGGTCACCTTGCGCATCAGGGTGAGGTGTGGCCGATAGGGGCGGGTCTCCGGCGATAGCCCGCATTCCCTGGACCCCGTAGACAACTGCTCGACCAGCAGGCTCAGTGGCGCCGGTGTCTCGCCAGCGCCCAGCCACAAGACCCGGGGGCGGGGCCAGTGGCCGAACTGATCGAGCCTGAGCTCAAACGGCGGGCAGGCGAGACCCTCCGCGAACGTCGTGGCCTGCCCCTCAAGACACGCCTGCTGCTGCGCATCGACGTCACCCAGAAAGACCAGGGTGATATGCAGATTTTCCATGGCTACCGGCCGGCCCTGCACCGCCTGCAGCAGCGGCCGGCCACAGTCCGCCAGCCGCTGGCGCAGCGCACCGTCAGGCCAGAGGGCAAAAAACAGGCGCTGAGGCCTGTCCCGGGGATCACTATCGGCCGGATCTGGGGGGTTAGGCGGGGGCCTGGTCATCCAGCAACTCCAGCACACCGTGCAAGGCGGATCTCACCGTCTGCGCACGCACGGCGGCCCGGTCGCCGCTGAAATGCGCGGTGCGCACCACCGGCTCTGTACCCGCAACCAGCCAGGCCAGACACACCAGTCCCACCGGCTTGTCCGCGGTGCCGCCCGAGGGTCCGGCGATTCCGCTCACCGCCACCGCCATCTCGGCCCGACTCTGCGCCAGGGCCCCCATCACCATCTCGCGCACCGTCGCCTCACTCACCGCACCATGGCGGCTCAGCGTCGCCGCCGACACGCCAAGCATCTCCTGTTTGGCCTCGTTGGAATAGGTGACAAACCCCCGCTCAAACCACTGCGAGCTGCCGGCGATATCGGTGAGCGCCGCCGCGATACCGCCTCCGGTACAGGACTCGGCCGTCGCCAGCCGCCAGCCACGGGCGAGCAAGGCCTCGCCCACCCGCTGTGCCAGCGCAGCGATATCTGTGTTGGAGGTATTCATTTGCAGAAGCCTAGCCCATGCCGGCAACGAGGTCACCCAATCTGACACCCCGCCCGGCAGCCAGATGGGCACCCAGGCAGACACAGCGCCATAAACGATAAGATGCCGGACGCAGGGACGACAGGGAATCAGGGGGAGAGACGGGAACAGGCACCGCGCCGATAGTCCCTATAAAAACAGGGTGCGCCTTCATCGGCTCGCCGGATGCGAGCGCCGGCGATGGTCCATAGGGGAAATTTTCGCCGCCATTGGCTTCGGTGATGTCGGTCGGTTGGGGCAGGCACCCGGCGTGATCAGGCGGGCAACGGTACGGCTACGGGCTAATGCGCCCTGGCCTGCTGATCCGTATCGAGACCACTCACCACCGTGCAATCCCGGCCCTTGCGTTTGGCGGCATACAGCGCAGCATCGGCGCGCTCGATCAGGCTGCTGGGGGTCTCGCCGGCCTGGAATTGCGCCACACCCGCGGAAAAGGTCGGCAACACCACGGCATCGGTCCCCCTCACCTTGGTCACCTCGGCAACACGCCGGCGCACCTTGCCCAGGGCGCAGACCACACCTTCCTGTGCCGTATTGGGCAGCAGGACGGCAAATTCCTCGCCGCCATAGCGGGCCACCAGATCGTGGTGACGAAAGATCGACAGCACCTCATCGGAATAGGCGCGCAACACATCATCACCCGCCGCATGCCCACGCAAATCGTTGATGCGCTTGAAAAAATCCAGATCTATCAACACCAGACTCAGAGGAAACCCGTGGCGCTGCACGCGGCTGACCTCATCCTCCAGACGCCGCATGAAGGCGCGGCGATTCGGCAGGCGCGTCAGCTCATCCGTCAGACTCAGCAGGCGCACACGATCGAGCTCTTCGCTGAGCTGCAGGTTGTCGTCCTCAATAATGCTGAGATATTCCTGGGCGCGGGTGAATTTATTCCCCAACGCCTGATGCCCCTCCGTCATCGCCTCCAAGGTCTGCACCAGTTCGCAACGGCGCATTTCGAGATCGTCAATGGCGGAGGCCTGTTGTAGCGTCGCCAGGGCATCGTTGAGCAGCCTGCCGAAACTGTCGTTCTCGGCCACCGCCTCGCCCATTTGCGCCACAAAATCGGCCTGCAGCTTTTGCATCTCCTCGCGCTTTTCATCCAGGTGCGCACGATAGGCGCTGTTCACCTTGAAATCGGTGACGGACTCGCTGCTGTCATGCGCTGGATTATCTGCGGGAGGCCGCGGCACCGCGCGCCTCTCCACCGGCTGGGGTGGCGGCGAGGGGGGCGGGGTTTGGCGGGCGGGGGTAACGGCCTGGGTTGGCCCGCCAAAGCGCTCGATCACCGGGCCCAGGGCCGGGGCCAGATCATCCCCATTAAAGCTGTTCGACTGCACCAGCTCGTCCGCGATGGCCTCCACGGATCGATTCAGCACCCCCAGTTCGGAGACAGACAGGGGCGGCATCAGGCGCAACTGCACCAGCCGCAAATGCGTATGCAAGGGAGAATCCGCCGGTATCTGCGAGATACAGGCCTCCATCAACATATCCAGAAAACTGGCGTATGCCTCTTCCGTCCTGCGGTGCTCGCTCTCCATTTCGGACAACATCTGCTCGATGTGTCCATGAATGATGGCGCCTGACGGTGAACGTTTCAAATCCCCCAGCAAGGTCAGAACCTTGCTCAATACGGGCGAATGTTGAACGTCCCGTTCTTTAATCTCCATTACCACATGCCTCTATACTTCAGACGTTGTCAGACGCCCTTCTATCACCGCAACGCAACACCGGGAGCAGAAACACTCAGCAATGCATCACTCCTTCATTCAATAATCCCGCCACGCCATCCTCGCCGCTGCCATCGCTGCCGAGAAGGACAAACATGGCAGGATACCCGTTCGTAGGCCCGCCTTCATTGCCGCCCAAAGCCGTGCGCGCGCAACCGTACACTATCAGTTTCATCTGGGCAACCATAAATATACTTATCGCTGCCGGCCATCCCCAGCAGCGCCGGAATCGACCGTGGCCCGTGTCACTGATCAGGGCCGCCCATTTCGGGGAGACCGGTCACTTATCCATTTAGAGATACTTTACCACAGCTCCTGATCGAAAACTGCACAAACCTACACCCACCGGTTGAGCGGATCATAACAAGCGGTTGTTACACGCCGACATATCCCTTGCGGTTCCGTCAACGGATGTGCCATAAGATGTGCCATGGGAATTATTCTACTTGGTAGAGCTATACTATAAATGGCGCGCTGGCACAGAAGATAAAAAACCAACCGGCACGCATCAGCAACCCTTCATCAATAAATAACCCTCCATCACTAAATAAAGGTGAACAACATGAATATGTCCAAAGCCATTACCCGTGCAACGGCAAAAGTACTGTTACTGATGTTTGTATCGATAAGCGGCTTTATCCCCATGACCCAGGCCGCCATGATCGGTACACCGCAAATCATGGACCAGGCGCGGGCCCAGCAGGACCGCGCCCAGCTTGCCTCCCTGCTGCAGCGTGACGACCTGGTGGCCCAGCTGGAACAGGCCGGTGTCGACCCGCAACAGCTGCAGGCCCGCATTGCCACCCTCACGGATCAGGAAGTCGCCACGCTCACCGAACAGCTGAATCAGCTGCCGGCCGGCAGCGGCATTCTCGGCACTGCGGTGTTCATCTTTCTGGTGTTGCTCGCCACCGATATCCTGGGCTTTACTGACGTCTTTCCCTTCGTAAAGAAGACCATTAATTAAGCGACACCCGAACAAGACCGCCTCACGATTCTACAAAACCCGGTAACCCGTAGCGTGGGGCGGCCTGCCTTTCTCATCCGAATTTTACTCTATTGCCTGATTGCCGTCGTTGCCGGCTGCGCCAGCGCACCCCAGACCCAGCAGCTGCTACAGTCGACCAGCGGCCTGCCCGGCCACAGCGAAATCACCGACACCCCCTTTTTTCCGCAACAACGTTATCAGTGCGGACCCGCCGCCCTGGCCACGGTACTCAAGCATAGCGGGGTAGCGATTGATGCCGCCGCCCTCGTGGATGAGGTCTATCTGCCTTCCCGGCAGGGATCACTTCAAATCGAGATACTCGCCAGCAGTCGCCGTCACGGTCGCCTGCCTTACCGCATCCCGCCGGAGATGACGGCGCTACTGCGTGAGATTGCCGCCGGCAACCCGGTACTGGTGCTACAGAATCTGGCACTCAGCTGGGCGCCCCAGTGGCACTACGCCGTGGTGGTGGGCTTTGATATGGCGCAACGCGAGATCATCCTGCGCTCCGGAACTGAGCCCCGCCACCGCATCGATATGCATACCTTCGAACACACCTGGGCACGCAGCGGCTATTGGGGCATCGTGGTACTTCCCGCCGACCGGCTACCGGCCACCGCCACCGCCGAGGCCTATTTACGCGGCGTGGTCGACCTGGAAAGTACCCGGCAGGCCGATCGCTGGCAACGGGTCAACACGGCCTATCGCACCGCGCTGTCGCGCTGGCCACACAACCTTGTTGCACAGATGGGTCTGGGCAACAGCGCCTATCAGCTGGCAGACCTGGACGCGGCGGAACAGGCCTTTCGTAACGCGATTCACGACCACCCGGAGGCCGCCGCGGCGCACAACAATCTGGCGCAGGTATTGCTGGAGCAGGCACTGAGTGCGCGGCCACCCGTCAACCAGTCTGCGGAAAAAGGCGCTAGGTCAGAGGCGTTAAGGGAGGCAGAAAGTCATGCGCAACGCGCGGTCGCTTTGGGAGGCCCCCATGCAGAGAGTTACCGTGCCACGCTGAGCGACATCCAGCAGGCCCAGGAAAAAGATTAGCCGGCGACTATTTCACCAGCTGATTCAGGTCAAAGATCGGCAGCAGAATGGCCAGTACGATCACCAGCACCACCCCGCCCATGCTCAAAATCAACAGCGGTTCAAACAGGCCCATCAGGCCGGAGATCAGTGTTTCCATTTCCCGCTCCTGGGCGGCGGCGGCGCGCTCCAGCATCTCTTCCAGATTTCCGCTGGATTCGCCGCTGGCAATCAGGTGCACGGTCATCGGCGGGAAATAGCCACAGGATTCTAACGCCAGATAGATACCGGAACCTTCGCGCACACGTCTGGCCGCAGCTTCCACTGCCTCACGCATCGGCAGGTTATTCATTACCTGCGAGGAAATCCGCATACCATCCAGCACCGGCACTCCACTGGCCACCAGAATACTGAAGGTGCGCGCAAAACGCGCGGTCTCCAGACCTTTCACCAACCGGCCAATCAGCGGCATAACCAGTAATAGCCGATGAAAATAAAACCGCACGTGATATAGCCGCAAGGCATAGACAAAGGCGACAGCCACAACCAGCAGGACAATAAATATGGCAATACCGTAGCTTTGCAGAAATTCACTGCTGGCAATCAGGCCACGCGTCAGTACCGGCAACTCCTGGCCAATATTGTCAAACACTTGCACCACCTGTGGCACCACATACGCCAGCAACAGGATCACCACGGCAATCGCCACCAGGGTCAACAGGGTGGGGTAGATCAGGGCCAGCATCATCTTCTGCGACAGCTGCTGTCGTGACTCGGTGTAGTCCGCCAGACGCTCCAGCACCACGTCCAGATGGCCGGTCTGTTCACCCGCCGCCACCGTGGAACGGAACAGCTCGGAAAATACATGGGGGAAATCGGCCAGCGCATCGGCCAGCGTATGGCCTTCCAATACGCGCGAGCGCACTGCCGCCATCATACTTTTGAGGCGCGACTTTTCGGTCTGCCTGGAGACCGTGGAAAGGGTTTCATCGATCGGCATGCCGGAGCGTACCAAGGTCGCCCACTGGCGGGTAATCAACGCCAGGTCGGTGGAGCTGATGCCACGCCGAAACAGGGCGCGCTTGCTGCGGGCCTCGCGCTGTTGCACGGCCTCCACCGACAATGGTGTGAGCCCCTGTTCACGCAGCTGCTGACGAATCTGTCGCGCCGCATCGCCTTCCAGCAGGCCGGTTTTTTCGCGGCCACGGGCATCTAGTGCAGTGTATTCAAACGCGCCCATCAATCTTCTCTTGTAACGCGCAAGACCTCTTCGACACTGGTATCGCCCGCCAGTACCCGACGCAGACCATCCTGCCGGATACCGGGACTGCTGCGGCGCACGTAACGCTCGATTTCATGTTCGCTGGTGCCATCATGAATCATGGTCCGCAGCTCATCATTGATGGTCACCAGTTCATAGATGCCGGTGCGGCCGGCATAGCCCTGATAGTTACAGTGCTTGCAGCCCTCGGCCTTGTAAAAGGTCGGCGGATGGGCCGCGTCCAGACCAAAGCGTTCGCAATCCACGGCATTGGCGGTATAGGGCTGTCGGCATTCCTTGCACAGCAGCCGCACCAGCCGTTGCGCCAATACACCCAGCAGGGTCGATGACAGCAGAAAGGGTTCCACGCCCATGTCGCGCAGACGGGTGACCGCGCCCACGGCACTGTTGGTATGCAGGGTTGAAAGCACCAGATGGCCGGTGAGTGACGACTGCACGGCAATCTCCGCCGTCTCCAGGTCACGGATCTCACCCACCATCACCACGTCCGGATCCTGGCGCAGGATCGCGCGCAGGCCGCGGGCGAAGCTCATGTCCACCTTGGTATTCACATTGGTCTGGCTGATGCCGTCGAGGTCGTATTCCACCGGGTCTTCGACGGTCATGATATTGCGTTTATGGTCATTGAGCTGGGTCAGCACCGCATACAGCGTGGTGGTTTTACCCGAGCCGGTGGGCCCGGTCACCAGAATGATGCCGTGCGGTTTATGGATCACCGCATCCATGCCCTCACGGGTGCCGTCCTCCATGCCCAGATGCGAAAGATTGAGCCGACCGGCCTGCTTGTCCAGCAGGCGCATCACCACCCGTTCACCCTGCCCGGTGGGGATAGTGGAGACGCGCACATCCACTGCCCGCCCGGCGACACGCAGTCCGATGCGGCCATCCTGCGGCAGGCGTTTTTCGGCGATGTCCATTTTCGCCATCACCTTGATGCGCGACACCAACAGCGGCGCCAGCACGCGGCGGGGCGTCAGCACCTCGCGCAGCATGCCGTCGACGCGAAAACGCACCAGCAGTCGCGTCTCGTAGGGTTCGATATGGATATCCGAGGCGTCTTCCTTGATGGCCTGGGTCAGCAGCGCATTGATCAGCCGAATGATCGGCGCATCATCCTCGCTCTCCAGCAGGTCTTCCGGTTCCGGCAGGGCCTGCGCCACGGCAAACAGATCGGCCTCATCATCCAGGTCATCCATCATCAACATGGCCTCACCCGAATGCTGCTCATAGGCCTTTTGCAGGCGGGCATCAAACTCATCGGCGTCGATGGTCTCAAAATGCACGGGGACCGACAAAAACCGGCGCACCTCGGCCAGGGTCGCGCTGCTGACACCGGGGCGCATCAAGGCCACCACCGGTTCAGCGTTTGCCTCACTCACCATCACCCCGTTGCGCTTGGCAAATACAAACGGCAGGGCGAGCCTGCCGGGGGCGGCAGACGGCTCGTTCTCGGCGAGCACCGGTTCGACCAGCGTATGGTGCGCGATATCGACGACGTTATTCATGGCAGACTCTGACCAGGCAATCTGGATTAGCGTTCATCATCATCTGCTGCGGACAATGCCACCGAGGCGCCGCTTTCGGTGGCGGCCCGTGGTGCGGGTGCGTTGCGCTGATTGTCTTGATGATTGTCTTGCATGGATGACTGTGTATCGGCGGGCTCCTGACTAAAGGGAACCGGCAGCTCCAGCAGCTCCTCCCTTTCGGGCAACATCGGATGCGACTCATCCGACAACAGCTTCACGCCATCCTCATTCAACTCCAATTGCTTGGCGCGAATATAGTTATATTTGGTACGGGTCAGATTAAGACTGTGGGTCTTGGTGCGCAGAATCGTGGGGCGCAAAAATACCATCAGATTGGTTTTCACCTTTTTCACCGAGGTGTAACGGAACAGCGCGCCCAGTAGCGGGATATCCCCCAGCAACGGCACCTTCTGCTCGGTCTCGACCAGGTCGTCCTTGATCAAGCCACCCAACACCAGGGTCTTGCCGTCATCCACCAATACCGTGGTATCAATGGAGCGTTCGCTGGTCACAATATCCCCGGCGCCGGCCGAGCCACCGGCCACGCCCTCGACGGTCTGCTCGATATCGAGGCGTATGGCGTCACCCTCGTTGATCTGCGGCTTCACCTTCAAGCGGATGCCGACCTGCTTGCGCTCAAAGGTGGTAAACGGGTTGACCGAGGAGGTCGATGAGCCTGTATTCGAAAAAGAGCCCGTGGGAATGGACAGCTCCTGACCCACAAAAATCTCGGCCTCTTCGTTATCCATGGTGACCAGGTTGGGTGTCGACAGCACATTGGTGACCCCATCACCCTCCAGGGCGCGGATCAGGCCGGCAAAGTTGAAGGTGCTGCTGTTGAACCGGCCCAGGCCGACCGTCACCCCCGCGCCGATGGCGGACAGTGCGGCGGCGGCGCCACTGGCGCCCGCTGCCGCCGCCGTCGCGGCACCCTGGGCAACACCGGAAATACTGCTGCTGCCACTACCAAAATTGATCGCGCCCACCGGGTTGTCAGCGCCACTGCCGTCAAACAACCACTGCACGCCCAGCTCTGCCGCCCGGTCCGAGGACACCTCGGCGATGATGGCCTCCACCATCACCTGGGCACGACGGATATCCAGCTGTGCAATCACCGACTGCAGGGAACGGAAGACAGAAGGAGACGCGGTGATCACCAGGGCATTGGTGCTCTCATCCGCCTGCACATCAAAGGGCTGATCGCTGGCCGACGGCGCCGCTGGCGCCGCCGCCTTCTTGCCCTGGGTTTTCTGGATCTTGCCCACCCCGGTCAACACCGGCACCAGGTCCTCGGCCTTGGCATAACGCAGATAAATGACATGCGTATCACCCACCACGGCGGCCGGCGTATCCAGGTGCGAGATAATCGCCCGAATCTGTAACCGCTCCGCACGCTCACCACCCACCAGGATACTGTTGGTGCGCTCATCCGCCACCAGCATCGGCTTGCTGTCCTGGGGACTGGCCTTGGCGGCCTGCTGCTGCAGGCTGGTCAACACCCGCACCAGATCCGAGGCAATGGCATTTTCCAGGGGGATGATTTCTATCTCGCCGCTGTTCGGCTGATCGATGCGTTCGATGATCTTCACCAACCGTTCAATGTTGCCGGAACGATCAGAGATGATCAGCACATTGCTCTGCGGATAGGCCGCAAGATGGCCCTGTGGCGGCACCAAGGGGCGCAGGATGGGCACCAGTTGCGCGGCCGTGACATGCTCCACCTGGATGACCCGGGTAACGGCCTCATCACCCCTGCCCGGTCGTTCCGGTGAGGCCAAGGGCATGGCGCTGTGCTTGGCATTGGCGTCTGGCACAATCTTGATTGCCTCGCCACTGGGAATCGCGGCGAAACCATGCACCTCGAGGATGGACAGAAAGACCTGGTAGACCTCGCCCTTGCTCATGGGCCGATTGGAGATCAGGGTCACCTTGCCTTTCACCCGCGGGTCAATGATGAAGTTTTTACCCGTCACTTCGGCAATACTGCTGATCACGGCGCTGAGCTCGGCCCCCTTGAAATTGAGCGTCGTCGTTTCCGCGGCGAAACTGATCGGCAATCCCATCAGCAGGAGTCCGGCGCCCAGCATCAAACGCCACCCTGTTACCCGTTTTTGTTGTTGTTCCAACAAGTGCTCCTTGTTCATTCCATTCCCCGGCCGCCTGCGACCCGTATTATTTCAGGTTTTCACCACGTTAATCGACATGAAAGGCAAACGACTCCATCACCCCATTGCGCTCAACCTCCAGGGTCACCGACGTCGCTGTCGATAAGTCCCGCATGATTTCCAGCGCCTTGATGGGATTATTCAGTGCCACCCCATTTACACCGGTCACCACGTCACCACTCTTGAGGCCAAAACGTCCCAGCAGCTCTTTGTCTTTTCCGGGACGGATACGATAGCCCTTGAGCTGTCCCGAGTCTTTCTCGATTACCGGCGAGGCGCTGACCAGATTCATCAGGCTCTGAGGATTATTGATCAGGGCATCGCGGTATTCCCGCAACAACGACGCATTATCGGTCGTACCCGCCTGTTGCACGGCGCGACCCGGCGCGGCGCTTACCGGATCCGGAGACACCTCCACATTGGCCTGCTCCTCCCTGGGCAGGCGCAGTGTCTCCATCCGCCCGCGGTATTCGAGGATCACCCGGTCGACATAGATTTCCCGTAGCACAGCATTTCCGGGCAGGCTTGCATCAATCGCATAGGCCTCTTCAATGCCCTTGCCATCGGCGATGATCGCCCGCGCAGCCACCGGATCGGACGAAGCCAGCACGCCCAGCAATTTCAGGTTCAGTTGGGTATCGGGGGCATCGACAACCTTGGCAATGGGTGCAGCCACCACCTGACTGGCATCACCAAACAGGTGCCACTGACTGATCTGGGCGCTATTAGCCGGCGTGGACTTGCCCGCCGACGGCGATGCATCTGCAACACGCGTCGGAATCAGCAAAGGTTCCTGCGGCTGGACGGGCAGCAGCTCCCAGGTCATCTGCGCCATGCCCTGCGCCAGCAGCACCATCAGCAACAACAGCACCACGACCGGCAGGCGTTTATCCAGCCCTGAGCTCGCCAGACGCGGCACGATACCCATTGCCCAATTAGACATGCCCCGCCCCACGTTGTGTCACGTTCATACCACCCGCCACTCGATTCACCTGCCTGCTCACATCGACCTCAGCAAAATTCTGCGGAAGATCCATAATACGCCAAAATTACGACGTCCTGATGACAAAATCTCAGACTCACGCGCCCGCATCGCGACTATTCAGCGAAAACGGGGGATTAGAAACGGCCTGCCCCAAACCGTGCTTATCTTTGAATTTAATGCACTTTTCAAGCCACCACCAGATAACGGCATCACAAATTACCAGTATTTGCGGACAACCACCAGCCCGCCCTGCAAGCCTTGTGTGACACTATTTTCTGCGAAATCGTTACAATCAGCGCAATTGTCCTCCCGATAAGCTGACGACAGACTAACGACAGGCCCATGCCGCGAAAACGCCTCTACCTGCTTCCCACCATTCTCACGGGCCTCATCTGGGGTGTCGCCAGCGCCGACGAGGCGCGCTTTATCCCGCTAGGCCCGACGGGGAAAACCCTGTCGGCCAATGAACAATCACAGACCGACTGGCCCTGTGTCTTTGATCGGGCCACCGGACTCACCTGGGAGGTAAAATCCCAGCGACCCGGGCGCCACTTCCATCTCAACACCTACAGCTGGTTTGACCCGGATCCCGCACGCAACGGTGGACTGGCCGGCGAGCCTGGCGGTACCGATTGCCGAGATAGCGTCTGTGACACCCAGAGCTTTATCCGTGCCGTCAACCAGGAGGCGCTGTGTGGCGCCCGGGACTGGCGCCTGCCCCATCGGGAGGAACTGCGTAGTCTGGTGGATTACACCACCGCGTATCCAGGTCCCACCCTCGACACCCGCGCCTTCCCCAATGCCATCGCCCAGTTCTACTGGTCCGCCGATACCGCCGCGGCCCAGACCTCGGAGGCCTGGGGCATAGGTTTCGCCTTTGGCTTTGACTATGCCTACTTCAAAAGCAACCGCGTACATGTGCGTCTGGTACGCGATGCACAGGCCGGGGCGCCGGGAGCCATCACACCATGAAGGCGATGTGCCTGGCACTGCTGGTTCTACTGGGCGTTGCCAGCAGTCCACTGCTGGCGCAATCCTGTAACAGCAAAATAAAGCCATCCACCCCCACCGCGCGCTTTACCGACAACCACGACGGCACCGTGACCGACCGGCGCACTGGCCTGCAGTGGGCACGCTGTAGTCTTGGGCAGCGACTGGAAAACGGCCTGTGCCGCGGAGAGGCACACCCTCTGCCGTGGGCAATCGTGTCACTAGTCATGGAAAAGGGCTGGCGGCTACCGACGATCACGGAATTGAATTCCGTAGTGGAGCTGAGCTGCGTCGAGCCGGCGATAAATACCGCCATCTTTCCCGACACCCTGCCCGGGGCTTACTGGTCGGCCACACGCTTCGTCAACAAAGACGGTGATTATTGGCAGGTGAATTTTCTACAGGGAGAGTCGGGCTCTGAACCCGCAGATACAGCCGCGTATGTCAGATTAGTGCGGGATACACCGTAGCCCTGCCATAAAAACCATCAGGTTTTCAGTGTTCCCGCGTCGAATGGAAACTGATATCCGGCCAGCGCTCCATGGTCAGTTCAAGGTTCACGCGGGTGGGCGCGATGTAGGTAAGGTTGTCGTCGCCGTCCAGGGCCAGATTATCGGCCGCCTTGCGTTTAAAGTCATTCAGCATCTTTTCGTCGGCACACTCCACCCAGCGGGCGGTGGCGACATTCACGTTTTCAAACAGGCACTCAACGTTATATTCGTGCTTCAGCCGATGAGCCACCACGTCAAACTGCAGCACACCCACCGCGCCGACGATGAGGTCGTTATTGTTCAACGGCCGAAATAATTGCGACGCGCCCTCTTCGCATAATTCCAGCAACCCTTTTTGCAGCGCCTTCATACGCAACGGATCTTTAAGCCGCGCTCGGCGAAACAGTTCTGGGGCAAAATGGGGAATGCCGGTAAATTTAAGCTCTTCCCCCTCGGTGAAGGTATCACCAATCTGAATCGTGCCATGATTATGCAGTCCGATAATGTCACCCGAATAGGCGTCTTCCACATGCTCACGATCCGCGGCCATAAAGGTAATCGCGGTGGGAATTTTTACCTCGCGACCAAGGCGCACATGCCTGACCTTCATGCCTTTGCGATACACGCCGGAGCAAATGCGCAGAAAGGCGATGCGATCACGATGTTTCGGATCCATATTGGCCTGAATCTTAAATACAAAGCCCGTGAAACTTGTCTCTTTGGCATCCACCACTCGGGTCAGGGTTTGGCGGGGTGGAGGGGATGGCGCATATTTGACCAGCGCATTGAGTAATTCGCGCACACCGAAATTGTTGATGGCCGAACCGAAATAGACCGGGGTGAGTTTTCCGGCGAGAAAGGCATCAAGATCAAATTCGTGGCTGGCACCGCGCACCAGTCCCACCTCTTCACGCAACTCTGCCGCCAGGCTTCCAAACAACTCATCGAGACGCGGGTTATCGAGCCCGGCAATCACCTCGCCTTCCTGAATCTTGCCGCCGTGCGTGGGGCTATAAAGATGGATCGTGTCACTGTAGAGATCGAACACACCCTTGAAACGCTTGCCCATGCCAATAGGCCAGGTCATGGGGGCGCACTGGATGCCCAGCACATCCTCCACTTCGTCCAGCAGATCCAGCGGATTACGACCCTCGCGGTCGAGTTTGTTAATGAAACTGATGATGGGCGTATCGCGCAGGCGACAGACCTCCATCAGCTTAACCGTCCGTTGCTCAACACCCTTGGCACAGTCAATCACCATCAGTGCAGAATCGGCGGCCGTGAGGGTACGATAGGTGTCTTCCGAGAAGTCCTCATGCCCCGGCGTGTCCAGCAGGTTGATGATGTGGTCCTGGTAAGGGAACTGCATGATGGAGGTGGTAACCGAGATACCTCGCTGCTGCTCCAGGGCCATCCAGTCGGAGGTTGCATGGCGTGCGGCCTTACGACCCTTAACCGTTCCGGCAAGCTGAATCGCGCGCCCAAACAGCAGCAATTTTTCGGTGAGCGTGGTTTTACCCGCATCGGGGTGAGAGATAATGGCAAATGCCCTACGACGTTCTACTTCTTGCAGGAACTCGGACATAAAATAGGTAGACTCGCTGCCAGCCGGTTTGCCTACCGTTGTGAGCTAACGGTGAGCCGTTTTGGAGGACTGGTTCTCTATGTGGCCAATGTGGCCAGCCTTGGCAGGCCATTCTGCACTAAACTCACAACCACCAGTGCAGGCAATCGCTGAAAATGGTGGGCCGTCCGCGACTCGAACGCGGGACCATCGGATTAAAAGTCCGGTGCTCTACCAACTGAGCTAACGGCCCTAAAAAAAGGAATGCAAATCATACAGAAATGACGGGGAATAACAACATAAACCGTCGCCTTGCCCGTAAATTTCCAGCCGATTATTCACGGGCAGGGCTGATGGCATATACCGTGTTATTTATACCGCGTCGAGCTTGCGCCAGCTGTTGGGTAACAACTTCATGTCCGCCAGACCGGCGACCAGGGCCTTAAGAAAGCTGGCCTCTGCTTCATACACCAGCTTGTAGTACTGGACCTTCATGGTAATAGCACTACCAAACACAATGGCGATTAATGCCAGGAATGAACCCACCGCCAGCGTCGACACACCGGTAATGCCCTGGCCGATCGTGCAGCCGAGAGCGAGCACGCCCCCAAAGCCCATCAACACTGCACCTATTATGTGGGTCGAAAAATCCTTTATCGAGACAAACCATTCAAATCGGAAGCTTTTACTGACCAGTGCCCACAAAAACGAGCCTGCGATCACACCCAGCAAGGCGACGATACCAAAGGTCAGTAACGAGCGATCCAGGCCTTTGGTTATATAACCAAAGGTCTGCCCCATAGGGTTGATGAAGGTATAAGATTGCGGGCTGAGAGGGCGCCCCTGAGCCGGTTTGCCCTCGTCAGAATCAGCGAGCATGGGCCATTCATTGTAGTAAGTAGTGAGCGAATAGGCTTGCTCATCTACCTCAACAGCGACGTTACTACTGACGTACCAGCCACCCAATACACATAAACCAACAATCAGTCCGCCCAGGATATTGTCCCGACTGGAACGAAAATCGGCGGATTTAAAGATGAAGACCAGGAAAGCGACCACCAGCACGCAACCAATGACCAAGCGGGTCATCAGGGCGTTAGTAGGATTCAGGAGGGCACCAAGATCCTGGCCAGCCGGGGCAGTAATCGCCAGCGGTCTGATCCAGTCATAAAACAGCATGCCAAACAGGGTCTGATCAGAGTCGGGGAAGGGATTGGTCATAAAATAGGCGATGACGGCAATGACGGCCAGCACAACAATCGATTTCAGGTTACCACCACCGATACGCACCAGCGTTTTGTTGCCGCAGCCACTGGCGAGCGTCATTCCGATACCGAATAGAATGCCGCCCAGAATGTTTTCCGCCCAGATCAGTTGAGCGGCGCGATAAGGGGGAAATGCGGCATTCGCATTGACCAGGCCGAAACTCTCGAGGACCACGACGCCCAGCATGGCGACCGCGATAGCCAGCAGCCATGCACGGATCCGGCCGAGATCGCCCATATTGACCCAGTCGGATACGGCACCCATGGTGCAAAAATTGGTTTTATTCGCTACCGCGCCCAATACGATCGCAATGGCGAATATGGCCCACAGAAAAAATGATTCTGCCTCAACAAAACCCTCGAAAATCATTGCCTTCCCCTTGAGAATTAAAAGTAGAACGAGCGCAACACTTCGTCAGAATGAATAACCGTGAAACCTTATCAGGTAATGCTAATATGTTCAAAGAACTATCAGCCCGATTTATTCATTAAAATTTTCTATCGACATATTATAAACGGGTATATTTCAGCAATAAGAAAAGTATTTAGCCGCTGGCGAAAAGGGACATGAGAGATCCCCTACACAACATTCGGGCACAAAAAAACCGGGAAGAACCCGGTCTTTATGTGCTTCGATCTCGGAGGATCAGGCCTATTCTTCCGTCAGAGTCTCGGCTGTATTTTCAACATCCACCTCTGTGACAGGACGATCGACCAGCTCGACGATGGCCATGGGTGCATTATCGCCAGCACGGAAACCACACTTCAAAATGCGCATGTAGCCACCGGGGCGTTCCTGATAACGCGGCCCCAGATCATTGAACAGCTTGGTCACCATATCGCGGTTACGAATACGATCAAACACGATACGACGATTGGCTACCGAGTCATCTTTGGCACGAGTAATCAATGGCTCGATGACACGACGCAGCTCTTTGGCCTTGGGCAGCGTTGTTTTAATCACTTCATGCTCAAACAGCGATGAAGCCATATTACGAAACATAGCCTTACGGTGGCTGCTGTTGCGATTTAATTGTCGGCCAGATTGACGATGACGCATTGGGATGTTCCTTTAAACGAATACTATTCTAAGCTGATAGCGATTTAACAAATTACGCCGTTAGGCACTTTCGCGCTGTTCTTTCAGGCTGGCAGGCGGCCAATTTTCCAGCCGCATACCCAGGGACAGACCCTTGGTCGCCAGAATGCTCTTGATTTCTGTGAGCGACTTTCTGCCCAGATTTGGCGTCTTCAGCAATTCAACTTCCGTGCACTGAATCAGATCGCCGATGTAATAAATCTGTTCCGCCTTCAGGCAATTAGCGGAACGTACCGTCAATTCAAGATCATCAACCGGGCGCAGCAGGATGGGATCCACTTCTGGCTCATCCGTAGCGGAAGTCGCTTCTTCACGACTCTGCAAATCAACAAACGTCGACAACTGATCCTGCAAAATAGTGGCGGCAATGCGTACCACAGCTTCGGGATCCAGGGTGCCGTCGGTTTCCAGTTCGATAATCAAACGATCCAGATCAGTACGCTGTTCCACACGCGCCTTTTCGACTGTGTAGGCGACACGCTCTACAGGACTGAAAGACGCGTCTAATCGCAGACTGCCAATCGCGCGGTCCTGGTCGTCGTTACTGCGTGCTGTTGATGGCTCATAGCCACGACCGGTCGCTATTTTCAGGGTCATTTTCAGCGAACCGCTTTTCGTCAGATTGGCGATGACATGATCAGGGTTTACCAGCTCAACATCGTGATCCAGAGTAATGTCAGCGCCGGTCACGGGACCCGGACCCTTCTTGTCTAACGTAAGGGTAGCCTGGTCACGAGCATGCATGCGGAAAGCCAGGCCCTTTAGGTTCAACAAGATGTCGATGACGTCTTCCTGAACACCTTCGATGGTGCTGTATTCGTGTAACACGCCTTCAATTTCTGCTTCGACAACTGCGCAGCCAGAGATAGAAGACAGTAAGATGCGTCGTAAAGCATTACCTAAGGTATGACCAAAGCCTCTTTCCAAGGGTTCTAAGGTGACCTTGGCATGACGAGCATTAAACACTTGTACATTAACGATACTTGGCTTCAAAAATTCAGACGCTAAATCCTGCATGGATTTCCCTCTCTGCTTTTAACAGCAATGATGTCTTATTACATTAAAACAAAACCCGCTTTTCATATTTCCCATGCAACGTACCATGTAAATAGCGGGTATCAGCCTTGGCTGAGCGTGTACGAGTCGTACCTTACTTTACTTAGAGTACAGCTCGACGATCAAATGCTCATTGATGTCAGACGACAATTCAGAACGTTCCGGACGCGCCTTAAACACACCGGTAAATTTCTTGGCATCGACATCAATCCAGTCAGCAAAACCGCGCTGGCTTGCCATATCCAGGGCAGATTGGATACGCAACTGATTGCGACTACTTTCACGCACCGCAACCTCATCCGCAGGATTTACCTGGTAAGAAGGAATAGTCACCGTAGTACCATTAACGACAATGGCCTTATGACGCACCAATTGACGGGCTTCACTACGCGAAGCTGCAAAACCCATTCGATACACCACAGTATCCAGACGGGACTCAAGTGCCTGCAGCAGGTTTTCGCCCGTTGCACCCTTGCTGCCATCAGCTTGCTGATAATACAGACGGAACTGTTTCTCTAAAATGCCGTAAGTACGACGCATTTTCTGTTTTTCACGCAGCTGCGTTGCATAATCTGAAGTACGGGTACGACGCTGGCCGTGCTGCCCAGGTGGGAACGCACGATTTTCCATTGCACATTTGCCACCGAAACACTTCTCACCCTTGAGGAAAAGCTTCTCGCCTTCACGACGACACTGACGACACTTTGGACCTATGTATCTAGCCATTCTTAATACTCCAAACTTAAACGCGGCGACGTTTTGGCGGACGACAACCATTGTGCGGAATTGGCGTCACATCAGTAATACTGGTGATGTTAAAACCATTGGAATTCAGGGCGCGGATTGCCGATTCACGACCAGGCCCAGGGCCTTTCACGCAGACGTCAAGATTTTTCATGCCCATTTCTTTCACCACCACAGCCACACGCTCAGCAGCAACCTGTGCGGCAAACGGGGTGCTCTTACGAGACCCGCGGAAGCCGGAACCGCCGGCGGTTGCCCATGCAAGCGCATTACCCTGACGGTCGGTAATAGTGACAATCGTATTGTTAAAGGTCGCATGTACATGCGCGATACCGTCAACTACGTTCTTTTTAACTTTCTTGCGAGTGCGAGGACTTGCCATTCCGATAACCTGTGTTAATCAAACAATGTTAAAAAAATAAATTCTGTATCACCACGTTAAATCGCGTTGAATTATTTACGCACCATACGACGCGGGCCTTTACGGGTGCGGGCATTTGTCCGGGTGCGTTGACCACGAAGGGGTAGACCACGACGATGGCGGATTCCACGATAGCAGCCAAGATCCATTAAGCGCTTGATATTCATGGAAACTTCGCGACGAAGATCACCCTCAACATCAAATTTCGCCACTTCGGAACGCAGCAACTCGAGCTCTTGCTCCGTCAGATCCTTGATTTTGGCGTCCGTTTTGACACCAGATGCCGCACAGATCTGTTTTGCACGTGTGGGGCCGATACCAAATATCGCCGTCAGGCCAATCACGGTATGTTTGTGCGTCGGTATATTAATACCCGCTATACGAGCCATTCAATCAATCTCCAAAATAACGCCGAAGGAAGCCGGCTATTGTAATCAGTTTTTGACCCGCCATCAAGAGGGATGGGCCAAAGACAGTATTTTAGCCCTGGCGCTGCTTGTGGCGAGGATCTGCGCAAATTACCCGAACTACGCCCTTGCGACGTACAACCTTGCATTTGTTGCAAATTTTCTTAACCGAGGCACGAACTTTCATGGTCATTCTCCAAACATTTAGTGGCCATTAATTAGGCCTAAAACTTATTGATTCAGCCAGCAATAAGGTCTTATATACCGCTGCGCCCATAGCCTTTCAGATTGGCCTTTTTCATCAGCCCTTCGTACTGATGGGACATTAAGTGTGACTGGATCTGTGAAATAAAATCCATCACTACCACTACGATAATCAGCAATGATGTGCCACCGAAATAGAAGGGTACATTCCAGTACACAATCATAAATTCAGGCAACAAACAGACCGCAGTAATGTAGATTGCCCCGATCAGTGTCAACCGTGACATAACGCCATCAATATATTTAGCCGTGTTCTGGCCTGGACGAATTCCGGGAATAAATGCACCAGAACGCTTCAGGTTGTCTGCCGTATCTTTTGGATTAAACTGCAGGGCCGTATAAAAAAAGCAAAAGAAAATAATTGCCAGGGCATACATGAACACATATACGGGCTGTCCGGGAGACAAAGTGGAAGAAATATCCTTCAACCATCCCATGCCTTCTGTCTGCCCAAACCAGCCACCCAGGGTTGCTGGAAACAGAATAATACTGGAGGCGAAAATAGGGGGGATCACACCCGCCATATTCACCTTGAGCGGCAAATGACTTTTTTGCGCCGCAAACACCTTGCGTCCCTGTTGGCGCTTGGCATAGTTCACCGTGATACGCCGCTGGCCTCGCTCCATAAAGACCACAAAGGCCGTCACACCGATGGACAGGGCCAGCAGGAATATCACCAGAATGGCGCTTAGCTCACCGATACGAGCCAACTCAAGCGTTCCGCCAATCGCTGCAGGCAGGCCAGCAACAATACCCGCAAAGATTATCAGCGAGATACCGTTACCAATTCCACGTTCAGTGACCTGTTCGCCAAGCCACATAAGAAACATGGTGCCGGTCACCAGACTCACGACTGCCGTAAAGACGAACGCGGGACCCGGCGCCGGCACAACGGCAAGGGCACCAACGGTCTGGCCCTGCAGGGCAATAGCAACACCGATGGACTGAAAAGTTGCCAGTCCCAGCGTGCCATAGCGGGTGTACTGGGTAATCTTGCGGCGACCAGATTCACCCTCTTTCTTCATCTGCTCCAGTTTCGGAACAACCGCCGTCAATAGCTGCATGATGATCGATGCTGAAATATAGGGCATGACACCCAGGGCAAAAAGCGAAAGTCGACCCAGGGCACCACCCGAGAACATGTTGAACATGTCGAGTATGGTGCCCTTCTGTTGTTCAAACAACGCAGCCAGGGCAGCAGGATCAATCCCAGGGACCGGTATAAAGGAACCGACTCGAAAGACAATCATCGCCAGCAACACGAACAGCAACCGCTGTTTGAGTTCGGACAATTTACCTGAGCCCATAGCTCCGAGCACTGAAGAACCTGAGGCTGACACCGGCTGTTATTCCTCGATCTTTCCGCCGGCGGCTTCGATAGCAGCACGCGCACCCTTGGTGACGCCCAGACCACTGATCGTAACAGGCTTGCTGATCTCGCCAGATAAAATCACCTTGGCGCGCTTAATCTGTTGGCCGATGACATTCACCGCCTTCAAAGACAACAAGTCAACCACATCACCCTCAACCAGCTCCAGCTCATTCAGGCGAATCTCCGCAACAAATTGTGCCTTACGTGATGTAAAGCCAACTTTCGGCAGACGGCGCTGGAGCGGCATCTGACCACCCTCAAAGCCGACTTTCCTGAAGCCGCCTGAGCGTGACTTCTGACCCTTATGGCCACGGCCACCAGTTTTACCTAAGCCACAACCGATACCACGTCCGACGCGCTTGGCATCTTTTTTGGAGCCTTCGGCAGGTTTTAATGTATTTAAATGCATCTTACGCATCCTCGATCTTAAGCATGTAAGACACAGCATTCATCATGCCGCGATTACAAGGCGTATCGTCAACAATGATTGTTTGGTGGATGCGACGCAAACCCAAGCCAGAAACACAACTCTTGTGTGCCGCCAAACGACCAATCGTGCTTTTCGTTAATGTAATTTTAACTTGCTTAGCCATGACTTACCCCAAAATCTCTTCAACGCTTTTGCCACGCTTTGCAGCAACTGAATCCGGTGTCGTCATCTCAGTCAAACCCTTGAATGTTGCATGTACAACATTGATGGGATTGGTAGAGCCGATGCATTTTGCCAACACATCACGCACACCCACCGCTTCAAACACGGCACGCATGGCGCCACCAGCGATGATTCCAGTACCTTCCGAAGCCGGCAACATAACGACCTTGGCTGCACCATGATTGCCAATCAAGGGATACTGCAGTGTGCCGCCCTTAAGATTGATGGTGCTCATATTTTTACGTGCTTCTTCCATAGCCTTTTGAACAGCGACAGGCACTTCGCGAGCCTTACCGCGACCAAAACCGACCCTGCCCTCACCATCACCGACCACTGTCAGCGCAGTGAAACTGAAGATGCGGCCACCCTTCACTACTTTTGCGACTCGATTGATATTTACCAGCTTCTCAATCAAGCCATCACTATTGGATTGTGCGTCAAATTTCGCCATAACAGATACCTTACTTTTATAGAGTCAAGCCGCTTTCACGCGCGGCATCTGCAAGCGCTTTTACACGCCCATGATATTTAAACCCGGAACGGTCAAATGCGACCTGATCAACACCGTTGGACTTGGCGCGCTCTGCAATCAGCTGGCCGATTTTTACCGCCGCTTCAACATTGCCAGTGTGCTTCAGGCCAGATTTAATATCGGCCTCCATCGTCGATGCGCTCGCCACCACTTTACTACCATCAGGACTGATAACCTGTGCGTAGGTATGCTGTGATGTACGGTGCACGCAAAGACGATAGGCGCCGAGCTCCCGGATCTTCGAACGTGTGCGCTTGGCACGACGTAAACGACTTTGTTTCTTATCCATTGCGTATTGCCTCTACTTCTTCTTGGCTTCTTTGCGGATCACATGCTCATCTGAATAGCGAACACCTTTGCCCTTATAGGGTTCAGGTGGACGATAAGCACGAATGTTTGCAGCAACCTGCCCCACCTGCTGTTTGTCGATGCCTTTGACAATCACTTCAGTCTGGCTGGGGGTTTCAATTGTTATGCCTTCAGGCACAACATATTCAACCGGATGCGAAAATCCCAAAGAAAGATTTAATGTTTTGCCCTGGGCCTGGGCACGATAACCCACACCGATCAGCGTCAATTTTTTCTCGAATCCCGTACTAACACCGGTGACCATATTATTCACAACAGCCCGTGTCGTACCCGCCAAGGCATTGGAGCTGGCTGCAGTATCGCGCGCAGCAAAGGTCAATACTGAATCTTGCTGAGTGACTTCAACAGAATCATGCGTTTCATGGATGAGTTCGCCCTTGCTGCTTTTCACCTTGACGGACTGGCCGCTCAAGGTGACTTCAACACCAGCAGGGATTTGGATAGGGTTTTTAGCTACGCGTGACATCGTCTACCTCCTAAGCTACGAAGCAGATGACTTCACCACCATGACCCGCTTTACGCGCGGCACGGTCGGTCATCAAGCCTTTCGAGGTGGATATGACTGCAACACCCAGCCCATTCATCACTGTCGGTAATTCATCTTTACCTTTATATACGCGCAAACCTGGACGGCTAACGCGTTTGATCATATCGAGAACCGGTGCGCCTTCGTAATACTTGAGCGCAATCTCTAAAACCGGCTTACCATCGATATCCTGTACGGAAACACTATTGACGTAACCTTCCTCAATCAGCAAATTCGCAATTGCGAGCTTCTTTTTGGAAGATGGCATCGACACTGTCAGCTTGCCAGCCGACAATGCATTACGAATGCGTGTCAACATATCCGCGATGGGATCAGTCATGCTCATGCCAAATACTCCTAAATTATTCTGCCTCTGTAGATAGAGGCAGAAACCGTAATACAACAACTCTAAAAAATGATTACCAGCTTGCCTTAACCAGGCCCGGAATATCACCACGCATTGCCGCCTCACGCAGCTTTGTGCGTGAAAGACCAAATTTGCGATAATAACCATGCGGGCGTCCCGTTTCACGGCAGCGATTCCGCTGACGGCAGGGACTGGCATTACGCGGCAGCATTTGGAATTTACGCTGCGCTTCAGCACGATCCTCCATGCTCAGACTCTCGTCTTTTAGCTGCGCTTTTAGCTCCGCACGCTTGGTTGCATATTTCGCAACAGTAAGGGTGCGTTTCAATTCACGATTAATAATAGATTTTTTTGCCATGCCGTTCTCTCTACTTTTTGAGCGGAAGGTTAAAAGCGGTCAACAGCGCGCGAGCCTCATCATCAGTCTTTGCACTGGTTGTAAAGGTAATGTCCATTCCTCTGATCGCGTCGATTTGATCGTAATCAATCTCCGGGAAGATAATCTGCTCCTGGATACCCATGCTGTAATTGCCACGACCATCAAAGGCATTCGCCTTCAGACCACGGAAGTCACGAATACGGGGTATCGCGACAGTCACCAGCCGGTCCAGGAAGTCATACATGCGATCGCGTCGCAAGGTAACCTTGCAGCCGATTGGCCAGCCTTCGCGAACCTTGAAACCTGCCACAGATAGACGCGCAAGATTGACAACGGGCTGCTGGCCCGCGATTTTTGTCATATCATCAACAGCATGTTGGATGATTTTTTTATCGCCAATCGCCTCACCGAGCCCCATGTTGAGGGTTATTTTCTCAAGCTTGGGCACTTCCATCACACTCTTGAAACCAAACTGTTCCTTGAGCTGGGCAACCACTGTGTCTTTGTAATATTCTCTTAATCGGGACATGCTCTTTCTTCCGTCCTACCTAGTAACTTTTAGATATCCACAACTTCGTTGCTGGATTTGAAAAATCTTACTTTATTGCCATCTTTCAGCGTCTTGATACCAACACGGTCAGCTTTGCCCGCCGCTGAGTTGTATAAAGCAACATTGGAGATATGCAGCGACATCTCTTTTTCGATAATACCACCAGCCTCACCCGCATTCGGGTTTGCCTTGACGTGTTTTTTGGCCATGTTGCAATTCTCAACCAACACACGATCGTCTGCCGTAATTTTCAAAACAGCGCCACGTTTACCCTTGTCTTTACCGGTGGTGATGATGACCTCATCGCCTTTTTTGATCTTACGCATCGTAATTCTCTTTCTTACTTTCTATAAATAGGGCTTACAGAACTTCAGGAGCCAGCGAAATGATTTTCATAAAGCGCTCGCTACGCAACTCGCGCGTCACGGGGCCAAAAATACGCGTGCCAATGGGTTGCAGGTTGGCATTTAGCAGCACTGCCGCATTGCCATCAAAGCGGATCAACGAGCCATCGGGGCGACGAACGCCTTTAGCTGTACGTACCACAACAGCATTATAGACATCGCCTTTTTTGACCTTTCCGCGAGGGATAGCCTCTTTTATGCTCACTTTGATAACGTCACCAATACCCGCATAACGCCGCTTGGAGCCACCCAGGACCTTGATACACATCAGCCGACGAGCACCGCTGTTGTCGGCCACATCTAATATCGTCTGCATCTGAATCATCGAAACATCTCCGCAAAACCGCGCACAAAGCCACCCGGACCAGCCGGATTGAGGGCGCGCATCATACCACTAAAACGAACAGAGCCCAAATCTTTTATTACGTTTGGGCTCTGCAAGAAACTGCCTGTGCCGGCCGCTCCTCTGCTGGGGGCGTCTCGGCAGGCGAGCGAAACTAGTTCGCGCGCTTTACAACCTCCACCAACTTCCATGACTTGGTCTTGGAAATGGGGCGGCACTCGGTAATAGTGACTTCGTCGCCGATATTACACTCGTTATTTTCATCATGGACGTGCAATTTGGTCGAACGACGGATGAACTTGCCATACAGCGGGTGTTTCACGCGACGCTCCACCAACACGGTAATACTGCGATCCATCTTGTCGCTGATTACACGACCAGATTTTGTGCGGATTGTTTTGGTTTCACTCATTCTGCGCCACCCGTACTTTTCTCGTTCATAATCGTCATTACCCGTGCAACATCCCGGCGAACGGACTTAATGCGAGCCGAGTTACTCAGCTGCCCCGTTCCTTTTTGCATGCGCAGGTTAAATTGTTCACGCAACAGCCCCTGAAGCTCTTCCTTCAGCTCTGTCTCGTTTTTGGTTCTCAATTCTTTGACTTCCATCACATCACCGTCCGCGTCACAAATGTCGTTGCCACAGGAAGCTTGGCTGCGGCTAGCTGAAACGCCTCACGCGCCAACTCTTCACTAACACCTTCCATTTCAAACAACATACGACCTGGCTGAATCTGGGCTACCCAGTATTCAACACCACCCTTACCTTTACCCATTCGTACTTCAAGGGGTTTCTTGGTAACCGGTTTATCGGGGAACACACGAATCCAGATTTTTCCACCACGTTTAATATGGCGCGACATTGCACGACGACTGGCTTCAATCTGGCGAGCAGTAATACGCCCACGACCCTTGGCTTTAAGGCCAAACTCACCGAAACTGACATCACCCCCACGGAAAGCTAGTCCGCGGTTACGACCCTTCATCTGTTTGCGAAATTTAGTTCGCTTTGGCTGTAACATCTCTCTAACTCCCTAACGACTAGCTTGTAGCTTTTTCGGTGGCGCCGGCCTGAGCCTCAGCCTTATCAAACACTTCACCCTTAAACACCCAGACTTTCACGCCAATGATGCCGTAAGTCGTGTTGGCCTCTATGGTGCCGTAATCAATGTCGGCACGAAGAGTGTGAAGAGGAACGCGGCCTTCGTGATACCACTCGGCGCGAGCTATATCCGCACCATTCAAGCGACCTGAGACACGAATCTTGATCCCCTGAGCGCCCAAACGCATTGCATTCTGGACAGCGCGTTTCATAGCGCGACGGAACATGATGCGGCGTTCCAGCTGTTGAGCTACATTTTCTGCGACCAGCGCCGCATCCAGCTCAGGCTTGCGAATTTCTTCAATGTTAAGGCTGACGGGGATGCCCATCATTTTCGTTACATCCTGGCGAAGACGTTCGACATCTTCACCCTTTTTACCGATCACGATGCCGGGGCGCGCCGTATGAATTGTGATCCGCGCGTTGTTGGCCGGGCGCTCAATCTGGACACGACTGACCGATGCACTCTTCAACTTCTTTTTGATGAAGTCACGGACCTTCAGATCCATGTTCAGTGTATCAGCGAAATCCTTGGAATCTGCATACCACTTGGATGTCCAGTCTTTGACAATACCTAAGCGTATTCCCGTTGGATGTACTTTCTGACCCATTACAGACCCCTTAATTAACTATCGCTAACCGTCACAGTGATATGACTGTGACGCTTTAAAATTCGAACACCACGACCCTTGGCACGGGCACGCATACGCTTGTGGGTAGGACCTTCATCCACAAACACCGTAGAAACCTTCAATTCGTCGATATCGGCGCCGTTATTATGCTCAGCATTGGCGATTGCAGATTCCAGCACCTTTTTCATGATCTGTGCGGCTTTTTTCGGGCTGAAAGCCAATACCTGCAAAGCCTTTTCGACATGAAGCCCGCGAATCTGGTCAGCCACCAGACGGCCTTTTTGAGCCGACAACGGGGCGTTTTTCAATTGTGCGTTTACTTGCATTTTACCGGCCCTTCTTGTCTGCTACGTGACCACGATAGGTCCGCGTCGGCGCAAATTCGCCGAGTTTGTAACCCACCATATCTTCAGTAATGAAGACCGGCATATGCTGGCGGCCGTTGTGTACGGCGATGGTTAAGCCCAACATATCAGGCAAAATCATCGAACGACGCGACCATGTTTTAATGGGTTTTCTACTATTACTCTCCGCTGCCTCTTGCACCTTCTTGGCAAGATGTAAATCAACGAAAGGTCCTTTGCGTATTGAACGTGGCACGATACTGTCTCTCTTTTCTTTAAATAAAGTAAGTATAAAGTCAGTGACTAGTCTTTATTTCGATTTACGACGGCGAAGAATCATGCCATCAGTACGTTTGTTACTACGGGTCTTGTAACCCTTGGTCGGAGTTCCCCAGGGTGATACGGGATGACGTCCACCTGAGGTACGGCCTTCACCACCACCATGCGGATGATCAACCGGGTTCATAGCAACACCGCGAACCGTCGGACGCACACCACGCCAGCGAGCTGCACCCGCCTTACCCAACTTGCGCAAGTTATGCTCACTGTTGCCAACTTCGCCAATGACGGCACGGCATTCGTTGTGAATCTTGCGCATCTCACCAGAGCGCAGACGCAGAGTAACGTACTCGCCTTCACGCGCAATCAGCTGCGCAGAAGCGCCGGCACTGCGCATCATCTGCGCACCTTTACCCTGTTTCATTTCAACACAATGCACCGTGCTACCCACGGGAATCGTGCGCAACGGCAGGCAATTGCCCGGCTTGATCGGCGAACCTTCGCCAGAGTGGATCACCGAGCCTGCTTCAACACCCTTCGGCGCAATGATGTAACGACGCTCACCATCAGCAAACAATAACAAGGCAATGTGCGCGCTACGATTCGGATCATATTCCAGACGTTCAACACGGGCTGGAATACCGTCTTTGTCATTACGTTTAAAATCGACAAGACGATAATGCTGCTTGTGGCCACCACCACGATGCCGTGTAGTGATATGGCCATTGTTATTACGCCCACCTGAACGAGATTGTTTCTCGACCAGGGGCGCAAAGGGCTCGCCTTTATGCAGGTCAGGATTTGAGACCCGCACAACAAAGCGGCGTCCTGGTGATGTCGGTTTTGATTTTATAATTGCCATTCTTACTTAACTCCGGTTGCCTTGAGTTGGGCTCTTAACTGCGAGCCGTACAACTGATGCACCTAACTATTTCTTGATTACAAACGTTTCTTCGAATTACAGGTTTGTTGTTCAGCTGCCAGAAAACTCAATGGACTGACCCGCCTTAACACGCACATAAGCCTTCTTCCAGTCACTACGACGACCTATGCGGGCGCCGCTACGCTTCGTTTTGCCCTTTACATTGGCAACACGCACGGCATCAACTTCAACCTCAAACAATTTTTCAACCGCCCGCTTTACTTCAGGCTTGGTAGCATCTTTCGCAATACGAAATACGTATTGGTTGCTGGACTCACCCAGGACCGCTGCCTTTTCCGTAATATGCGGTCCCAGCAAGACTTTCATGATTCGTACGTCATTCATGCCAGCATCTCCTCAATCTTTTTAATCGCGGCAACCGTCATCAGCACGTTGTTGCTACCGACCAGGCTCACCGGATTAATATCCGCCGCCGTCAGCACATCAACATGGTGCAGATTGCGCGCTGACAGGTACAAAGTGTCATCCGCGTCTTCAGTAATGATTACGCCGCTAACGAACTTCATTGCACCAAGCTTCTCAACCAGGTCCTTGGTTTTAGGACCATCCATTTTGAAACTGTCAACAATGGTCAAACGCTCCTGCCGCACCAGCTCAGAAAGAATGGAGCGCATAGCAATGCGGTACATCTTCTTGTTCACCTTTTGCGAATGATCCTGATTGGACAATGCAAAAGTGTGTCCGCCTGAACGCCATAGCGGACTGCGAATTGTACCAGCACGAGCGCGTCCCGTCCCCTTTTGACGCCAGGGTTTTATGCCACCGCCGCTCACATCAGAACGGCTCTTGGTGCCACGGGTACCACTGCGACCACCCGCCAGATAGGCAGTAACCACTTGATGGATCAGCGCCTCGTTGAAATCACTCGCGAAAGTTCCGTCAGAAACCTCCACGGATTTGGTCGAGGCCTTACCCGTTGCCGTTGTCAATTTTAGATCCATGATTCAGCCCCTCACTTCTTGGTCTTAACTGCGGGGCGCACTAGAAGATCGCCACCTTTCGCGCCGGGTACAGCGCCTTTTACGAGCAGCAAATTGCGCTCAGCATCAACACGCACCACTTCAAGATTTTCGTTGGTGGTCCGCGCATTACCCATGTGGCCAGCCATCTTCTTGCCCTTGAACACGTGCCCAGGCGTCTGACCCATACCGATCGAACCTACGGCACGATGCGAAAGCGAGTTACCATGAGTGGCATCTTGCATCGCAAAGTTATAGCGTTTAATAACACCCGCGAAGCCTTTACCGATACTCGTGCCGATCACATCCACTTTCTGGCCTTCCGTGAAAAGGTCCACATGCAGGGTTCCGCCGGCTACCAGGTCATCACCCTCACCATCGGCCAAACGAAACTCCCACATACCGCGACCAGCCTCCACGCCAGATTTGGCGAAGTGGCCAGCAGCGGCTTTATTCACCCGCGAAGGGCGGCGACTGCCTGTTGTTACCTGTACCGCGCGATAGCCATCAGTTTCCAGTGTTTTTACCTGGGAAATACGATTCGGCTCCACTTCGATTACGGTCACAGGAATCGAAACACCATCTTCAGTGAAGATGCGCGTCATTCCCGCTTTACGGCCGACAATTCCAATGGTCATCTTAATCTTCCTCTACCTTGTGGCGGCTGAATCAGCCACACACATTATTTTTAGCTTTACGTTTTTAGCTTTACGTTAGTCGCGCTCTCAAGAGCAGCGATTAACCCAGCTTGATTTGCACATCCACACCAGCGGCAAGATCAAGCTTCATCAGCGCATCCACGGTTTTGTCGGTCGGATCGACGATGTCGAGCAGCCGCTTGTGGGTGCGTAATTCATACTGATCACGCGCATCCTTATTGACATGCGGCGAGGTCAGCACCGTCCAACGCTCTTTGCGCGTCGGCAACGGGATAGGACCGTGAATCTGGGCGCCGGTACGCTTGGCGGTCTCAACGATCTCCTGCGCAGATAGGTCAATCAGCCGATGATCGAAAGCCTTTAAGCGAATGCGAATTCTTTGTCCTGCTGCCATTTTCTAACCCTTCTTAATCAAATAAGTTTCGACAATTGAGTACGTTGACGCTATTACTCAATAATCTTCGCAACCACACCGGCACCGACGGTACGACCGCCTTCGCGAATCGCGAAGCGCAGGCCTTCTTCCATGGCGATGGGGTTGATCAGCT
>JAVVEP010000026.1 GCA_032250735.1 Gammaproteobacteria bacterium | reverse complement strand
ATACCGGCCTGTCACGCCGGGGGTCGCGGGTTCGAGTCCCGTCCACTCCGCCATTACTAGTATTCAAGGCGTTCCTATTTTAATGTGGGAGCGCCTTTTTACTTTCTGCCTTTCGCTATTTATGATCATGCTGCGTTTGCAAACGAATAAAAAACTATTTAAAAAAGAAGGCTAAAACGTCGGCAAATAGATTAAAATCTTCCGCTAAATTCACTCGCTACAAAACTCATTCACTCTTAAACGATAGACAAAAAAACATTATGCTGCATTTTATTCGAGAACGCGCCCAAGGCTGGATTGCCTGGGTCATTGTTGGTTTGCTGATTATCCCTTTTGCACTTTGGGGCATTAACGAATATTTCGATAATGGCGGCAAGCTGGTCGCGGCCACGGTCAATGGCAATGAAATTAGCCAGCGTGAATTTCAGCAGGCTTTTTATGAGCAGCGCAGCCGCATGCAACAGATGCTGGGCGCTCAATACGATGCCCAGTTGTTTGACCCGCAGATCAAGCAGCGCGTTATCAGTGAACTGGTTGATCGCGAACTGTTGTTACAGCATGCCAAAAAAATGGGCTATCGCGTCTCAGATCAAACCGTTGTCGCCACGATTCAGGGCATCGATGCCTTCCGTGAAAATGGTGCCTTTTCAGCAACGCTGTATCAGCAACAGGTGCAGATGCAAGGCCAGTCGCCCGCCGCATTTGAGCAGCGTGTTAAACGTCTGATTACCGCTGGACAATTGCCGGATGGTTTGGCAACCAGCGTATTGGTTACGGATG
The DNA here is from genome assembly GCA_032250735.1 of Gammaproteobacteria bacterium. Classification (NCBI taxonomy): domain Bacteria; kingdom Pseudomonadati; phylum Pseudomonadota; class Gammaproteobacteria; species Gammaproteobacteria bacterium. The sequence goes on along the minus strand of JAVVEP010000026.1, from coordinate 41,140 downwards.
CTGAACTGGATGCGGTCATTAAGCTGGAAGAACAACAGCGTGATTTTCAGTATCTTGTTTTAAAGGCAGAAAATTTCAAGGACGCGTCTGTTGCCAGTGAAGAGGCGATCAACGCCTATTATGAAAAACATGCCGAACGTTTCATGACGCAGGAACAGGTGCGAGTGGAGTATGTTGAATTATCGGCAGATTCCTTGCAGAGCGATCAAGCGCCTGGCGAAGATGAATTGCGTGAGTTTTATGATGCCAACAATAGCCAGTTTAAAATAGCTGAAGAACGTCAGGCCAGTCATATTCTGATCCAGATCGAAGAGGGTGCGGATGAGGCCGCTGTGGCTGCTGCACGCAAAAAGGCCGAGAGCTTGCATGCACAGATCAAGGCCGGTGAGAGTTTTGAACAGCTGGCCAGGAAAAATTCCGATGATCCCGGCTCTGCCGATCTGGGTGGCGATCTTGGCTATTTCGCACGCGGCATGATGGAAGGTGATTTCGAGGAAGTGGTGTTTTCGCTGAATGAAGGTGAGGTCAGTGAACCGGTGTTGACCTCATTCGGTTTTCATATCATCAAGTTGACGGGGATTCGCGCAGAGGAAGCAAAACCTTTTGCCGAGGTTCGCGATGAAATCGTGGCGAAGTTCAAGCAAGATGAGGCAGAACGGAAGTATTTTGAACTGGCCGAAAAGCTGACCAATATGGCGTATGAAACTCCCGACTCGTTACGCGGAGTTGCCGACACGCTGAATCTCGAACTTAAAGAAAGTCCATTTTTTACTCGCCGCGGTGGTGCCGGTATCTTTGCCAATCCCCGGGTGACCACGCTGGCTTTTAGTGGTGATGTATTGAAGCAGGGCTTTAATAGCGAACCGATCGAGCTGGGCGAGAATCATGTCATCGTACTGCGTCTGTTGGAGCACCAGCCAGCCAGCCGCCGTCCTCTGGATGAGGTCAAAGCGCAGGTGATAGAAAGCCTGGTGCAGGAAAAGGCACAGGAGAGCGCCAGGGCTGCCGGTGAAAAGGTGGTTCAGCAATTATCGTCCGGCGAGTCTGCTGATGCTGTGTTGGCGACTGTGTCTGCCGAGTGGCAATCAGCGGGTAGCATCACACGTAAAGCGACCGACGTGGAGATCAATCCAGCAATTATCAAACAGGCCTTCCGGCTTCAGCATCCGACGATCGAGAGTCCACGTTTTGGTGGCATCGCTCTGGGCTCAGGTGACTATGCGGTGATTCGTCTGAACAAAGTGACTGATGGCGACCCTGCCGCTGCCGATAAGGCTGCGCGCGAAACCCTGAAGCGTCGTCTGGCGTCGGAGCAGGCGGCTAATGCGCAAGCGCGCCTGGTGGCGGCGCTGAAGTCGACAGCCAAGATTGTCGTGCACAGTGAAGAGTTGTAGTTAATTTTTTATGGGCTGAATTCGGCAGGCTGCGGCTTATCAAGACAGTTTCAACTTTCTGCAAGCAGGTGCTAGCGTGATGATGAAATTAAAGCTGCATTGGCAAATTCTCATCGCTCTGGTGCTGGCGGTTATCGCGGGTACCCTCACCGGCACCGATGGCAGCCTGTTCGGCATCACCTTCTATTCCATCTACCAGTTCATTGGTACGCTATTTCTCAATGCATTAAAGATGCTGATTGTTCCGCTGATTGTTTCTTCAATCATCGTGGGCATTGCCGGTATCGGTTCCACCGGCGCCCTGGGCCGTCTGGGCGGAAAAACATTATTTTATTATATGTCGACCAGTTTGATCGCCATCCTCATCGGCCTGGTGATGGTGAACATCATTGCGCCGGGCGTAATTGACGGCGCGCCAGCCAAGGATCTGATCGGATTAACGGCCGATGTCGATGATATAAAAGACAAGGTGGAAGGCAAGGGCGCCGGTGATGTGGTCGATGTATTTTTGCGGATGGTGCCCACCAATATCGTCACCGCTGCAGCCAATGGGCAGATGCTGGGCCTGATATTTTTCAGCCTGTTATTCGGTTTCTTCCTCACCAAGATTCAGGAGGCCTACGCCGAGGCGCTGTATAATTTCTGGCAGGGCACTTACGAGGTGATGATGTTGATCACCGAATGGGTCATGAAGTTTGCACCCATCGGGGTATTTGCGCTGGTGGCCAAGGTGGTCGCTACCACCGGCCTGGATGCATTCAAACCCCTGGCGCTGTTTTTTGTCACGGTTGTACTCGCACTGGCAGTGCACTTCTTTGTGGTGATGCCGATCCTGCTGCGCGTGATAGGGCGGGTGAATCCCTGGCGTCACTATCGGGCGATGCTGCCGGCGCTGTTGACCGCCTTTTCCACCAGTTCGTCTTCAGCCACCTTGCCGATGACCATGGAGTGCGTGGAAAAGAATGCGGGTGTCTCCAACAAAACCTCCAGCTTTGTATTGCCGCTGGGGGCGACGATCAACATGGACGGCACGGCGCTGTATGAATGCGTGGCGGCCATCTTCATCGCCCAGGCCTATGGCATTGAGCTGAGCTTCGCGACACAGTTCACCGTTGTGATGGTGGCCCTGCTGACATCGATTGGTGTTGCCGGCATCCCCTCGGCCAGTCTGGTGGCGATATCGATTATTCTCGCCGCCATCGGTCTGCCGATCGAGGCCATCGGGCTGATCCTTGCGGTGGATCGGGTGCTGGATATGTGCCGAACCACGGTCAACGTGTTCAGCGATTCCTGTGGTGCGGTGGTGATCGCCCGCACTGAGGGCGAGCAGGATATTCTGACGGGACAGCCTGCGCGGCAGCCCGTCTAATACCTCCTAGGCCAGCTGGCCCATACCAGTGATATTGTAACCGCCATCCACGTAGGTGATCTCGCCGGTGATACCGGAGGCAAGATCGGAGCAGAGGAAGGCCGCCGTGTTGCCGACCTCTTCAATGGTCACATTGCGTCGCAGGGGAGTATTGGCGGCACTGTAATCCAGCATAGAACGGAAATCCTTGATGCCGGCCGCGGCCAGGGTGCGTATCGGACCCGCGGAAATCGCGTTGACGCGAATGTTTTCCGGCCCGAGTGACGCAGCCATATAACGCACATTGGCCTCCAGACTGGCCTTGGCCAGGCCCATCACGTTGTAGTTGGGGAGCACGCGCTCGGCGCCCAGGTAACTCAGCGTCAACAACGCGGCATTGCGGCCCTGCATCATATTGCGACCGGCCTTGGCCAGCGCGGCAAAACTGTAGGAGCTGATCTCATGGGCGGTGTTAAAGCCGCTGCGGGTCACACTGTCGAGGTACTCACCCTCCAATTCCTCACGGGGGGCATAGGCCACGGAATGGATCAGGATATCCAGATGATCCCAGTAGTCATCGAGTTTTGCAAAGGTCGCCTCGATCTGCTCGTCGCTGGCGACATCGCAGGGAATGACGATCTCGGAGCCACACTCCGCGGCGAGCTTTTCCACGCGCCCCTGCAGTTTGTCATTCTGGTAGGTAAAGGCCAGCTCGGCACCTTCCCGGTGCATGGCCTGGGCGATGCCCCAGGCGATGGAGCGATTGCTGGCGCAACCGATGATCAGTGCGCGTTTACCGTCTAAGAATCCCATGATGGCTACCCTTTTTATCTGTTTGTTGTTAGTTTGCTGTTCGGCCGTCGCGTAACGCATTGAGGTCACAGACCGGACCAGCCCAAGAGGCCGTATTATACGCAATGGCACCCCAAAAGTGATACGTTTGTCCGCCTTGGCGATGATTGATTCCCGGCGAGGATGATGGCAGTTTAGGCAGTGTCGGTGCAAACCGGTGAGGCCAGATAACGGCGGGATCAAGCAACAGAAGGTCAAGTTACAGAAGGTCAAGCAACAGTAGGTCAAGTGAGTGAGTACAGGAATGAAATCGGGGCCATGGGATATTCGAGTGCATAAACACGGCAGCGGCCTAACCTTTTTCAGCATCAGCCTGTGGGTCCTCCTGTCGTCGATGGTCTTGACGGCTTGTGATGGCGACAGCTGGAATAACCCCTATCCCGAAGCGGAACGGCAGCAGAATATTTATTATTCCGCGTTTAGCCTGCGACCCAAACATCTCGATCCGGCGCAATCATACAGTTCCAACGAGGTCGTCTTTACCGGCCAGATCTACGAACCCCCGCTGCAGTACCACTACCTTAAACGCCCCTATACCCTCACGCCGCTGACCGCCACCGAGATCCCCCAGCCCTATTTCGAAGACCGGCAGGGCAGACGCCTGCCGCCGGGGGCGGCGCACGAGGCTATTGCCTATAGCGTCTACGAGATCCGGATCCGGCCTGGCATCCGTTATCAGCCGCATCCGGCCTTTGCCAAAACAGCCGATGGCCAGCCGTTGTATCTCAGTTTGCCTCCCGAAGAGCTGGCGCAGCGAAATCGCTTGAGTGATTTTGGCGAAACCGGTAGTCGCGAACTGGTGGCGGCGGATTATGTGTATGAGATTAAACGCCTCGCCCATCCCAAACTGCATTCACCGATCTTTGGTCTGATGAGCGAATACATCGTCGGCCTGAAGGAATATTCGGATACCCTGCGACAAGTGGTGGCGGCCCGCGAGGCCGATGGCGAAGCCTCGCAATTTCTGGATTTGCAGCAGTATGCGCTGTCCGGTGTCGAGCTGGTGGATCGCTACACCTACCGCATCAGGCTCTACGGCGAATATCCCCAATTCGTGTACTGGCTGGCCATGCCCTTTTTTGGCCCCATCCCGCCCGAGGCGGACCAGTTTTATTCGCAGTCGGGCATGAAGGAAAAAAACCTCACCCTGGACTGGTATCCCGTCGGCACTGGACCCTACATGCTGACGGTCAACAACCCGAACCGCCAGATGGTGATGGAGCGCAATCCCCATTTCCACGGTGAAACATATCCCGCCGAGGGGGAAGCGGAAGACCAGGCAGCGGGCCTGCTGGCCGATGCCGGACAGCCGTTACCCTTTATCGACAAGGTGGTGTTCAGTCTCGAAAAGGAAGACATCCCTACCTGGAATAAATTTCTGCAGGGCTATTACGACGCCTCCGGCGTCAGCTCTGACAGCTTTGATCAGGCCATCCAGATTTCCAGTCAGGGTGATGTGGCCCTGTCCGATGAGATGCGGGCCAAGGATATCCAGTTGTCCACCGGCATTGCCGCCTCTACCTACTACATGGGTTTCAACATGCGGGATCCCGTCGTGGGCGGCTACAGTGAGCAGGCGCGAAAACTGCGCCAGGCGATTTCCATTGCCGTCGATTATGAGGAGTTTATTTCTATCTTTCTCAATGATCGTGGCATCCCCGCACAGGGCCCGCTGCCGCCGGGCATTACCGGTTATCAGCCCGGTGAAGCAGGCATGAACCCCTACGTGTATGAATGGCATAACGGTAAATTGAAACGCAAACCGATTGCCGAGGCCAGGCGATTGCTGGCAGAGGCGGGCTATCCGCAAGGTCGTGATGCCAAAACCGGCAAGCCCCTGATTGTGCACCTGGACAGCACCGGGGGTGGGCCGGATGATAAGTCACGTTTTGACTGGCTGCGAAAACAGTTTTCCAAGATTGATTTACAGTTAGATATCCGCTCCACCGATTACAATCGTTTTCAGGAGAAGATGCTGAAGGGCACCGCGCAACTGTTTCAATGGGGCTGGAATGCGGATTATCCGGACCCCGAAAATTTCCTGTTTCTGCTCTACGGGCCCAATGCCAAGGCGGGGAAAAACGGCGAAAACGCGGCGAACTATGAGAGCCCGCAGTTCGATCGGCTGTTCAGCGAAATGAAGAATATGCCCAACGGACCGCAGCGTCTGGCAGTGATTGCGGAAATGGTGGACATCGCCCAGGCTGATGCCCCGTGGCTCTGGGGCCTGCATCCGAAACAGTTCAGCCTGTATCATGCCTGGCTGAAAAACATCAAACCCAATGATATGGCGAATAACACCCTCAAGTACAAGCGCATCGACCCCCGGTTGCGCGCGGCACAACGCGCCGCCTGGAACCGTCCGGTGGTATGGCCGATTGTTCTGCTGGGCCTGTTGCTGGTCGCCGGCTTTATCCCGGCCCTGCTGACCTACCGCCGAAAACTACGCGCGCGAGGTACGGTGTAAATGCTGGCGTATATTATCCGCCGTACGCTGTACGCGATCCCGATCCTGATCGGCGTCAACCTGTTGACCTTCTGGCTGTTCTTTGTGGTCAACAGCCCGGAAGACATGGCGCGCATGCAGCTGGGCCAGAAGCGGGTCACGCCAGAGGCGATTGAAAAATGGAAGCAGGAGCGGGGCTACGATAAGCCCTTATTGCTCAACACCACGGCCGAGGGCAGCGCGGTCCTTACCAACACAATATTTTTTGAAAAAACGCTGCGGCTGTTTGTGTTTGATTTTGGTAGCGCCGATGATGGTCGAAATATCGGCCACGATATCCGTCAGCGCATGGTGCCAAGCCTGGCGCTGGCAATACCGGTGTTCATTATCAGTCTGCTGGTGAACATCACCATTGCGATGATCATCGCCTTTTTCCGCGCCACCTACGTGGATTATATGGGGGTGGTGCTCAGCGTCATGCTGATGTCGATCTCCACGCTGTTTTATATCATTGGGGGTCAGTTTGTGATCAGCAAACTCCTGCACCTGGTGCCTATCTCTGGTTATGACGAGGGCTGGGCGGCGGTGAAGTTTCTGGTTCTGCCGGTGATTATCGGCATCGTCGGCGGCATCGGTGCGGGCACCCGCTGGTTTCGCACCATCTTTTTGGAAGAGATCAACAAGGACTATGTACGCACCGCGCGGGCCAAAGGTCTGGCCGAGCGGGTGGTGCTTTTCAGGCATGTGTTGAAAAATGCCATGATCCCCATTCTGACCGGCGTGGTGGTGACTATCCCGCTGTTATTCATGGGCAGCCTGATCACCGAATCCTTTTTCGGTATCCCCGGTCTGGGCAGTTACACGATTGATGCGATCCGCGGACAGGACTTTGCCATTGTGCGCTCCATGGTGTTTCTGGGTTCGGTGCTGTACATCATCGGCCTGCTGTTGACCGACCTGTCGTATACCCTGGTCGATCCCCGGGTGCGGCTGTCATGAGACGCGGCACGGGCCTGTTTGTGTTTGTCGGTGTATTGGTTGCGGTGGCCATCGGCCTGTGGCTGGCACCGATAAAACCCGTGCTGCTGTGGACCGATCTGCTGATCTACATTTTGTTGTTCACCCTGGTGTCCTTTTTTAGCTATGTGCGCGGCAAGCCACACCTTGTGAGTCCCTGGCGACAGGTGTTGAGTCGGCCGTTGGCGATGATCTCCCTGGTGGTGTTGTCGGCTTACGTGTTGGTTGGCCTGCTGGACTCCGTGCATTTTCGCATGGCGCTCGCCCCCCAGGCGGTGGCGCAGACGGCGGCGGAAAATGCAGAGCCGCCGGCCGATGCAGCGGCGCATTATTCGGTAGAGGTGCTGAGCCTGCTGGATGTCATCGCCAACCCCATTCGCCGGCAGGTGGAAAAGAGTTATTCGGCGCCCCTGGCCGCGCATCTGTTCAGTAAGGATACCGTGGAGCAGGCGGACGGTAGCACCGTGCGCGCCTACCCGCGGCTGCAGTATGGTGGCGCGCATCTGGATGACCCGGAATCCCAACGGACGGCGGATATTACCCAACGCGCCCTGACTGCGGTGGCCATGGGCCTGACGGCGTGGTTGCTGGTGGTGCTGTTGTGGATTGCCTATCTTGCACGCCGACAGGAACACGCCTTTGCCAGGCAGTTGTCGCTGATCGTTACGGGTAACACCGTATTGCCCTGGCGGGCGATATTTTCCACCCTGGCCATGGTGTTTCTGTTTGCGGCACTGGTGATCAAGCTCGGTGTCGGCTATCACCTGCTGGGTACCGACAAGGTCGGCAATGATGTGCTGTACCTGAGTTTCAAGAGTATCCGTACCGGACTGGTGATCGGCACCCTGACCACGCTCATCATGCTGCCGTTCGCTATTCTGCTGGGCATCATGGCCGGACATTTTCGCGGCTGGGTCGATGATGTGATCCAGTATGTCTACACCACACTCAATTCGATCCCCGGGGTGTTGTTGATTGCAGCGGCAATCCTGTCGGTGGATGTCTACATTGCCAATAACCCCGGTCTGTTTGAGACCGTCATTGAGCGAGCGGATGTCCGCCTGTTATTCCTGTGCATGATTCTGGGCATCACCAGCTGGACGGGACTCTGTCGTCTGCTGCGCGGCGAGACCCTGAAACTCCGTGAGCTGGACTATATTCAGGCCGCCACGGCCTTTGGTGTGGGCAACATGAAGATCATCAGCCGCCACATCCTGCCCAATGTGATGCACATCGTGTTGATCGCCGTGGTGCTGGACTTTAGCGGTCTGGTGCTGGCGGAGGCGGTGCTGTCCTATGTCGGTGTCGGCGTTGATCCCAGCATGGTGAGCTGGGGTAATATGATCAACAGCGCGCGCCTGGAAATGGCGCGTGAGCCGGTGGTGTGGTGGTCGCTGGTGGCGGCGTTCTGGTTTATGTTCGTGCTGGTGTTGGCCGCCAATCTTTTCTCCGACGCGGTGCGCGATGCCTTTGACCCGCGTGTAGGCCTGGCTAACTAAGATTAGTTTTCAGAAGATGAATCAAACCTGCTGAACATAAATTGACGCATAAGCTGACGCATACTATTGAGTCATATGAAAAGGATACCCTTCAATCAAGACACGCTGAGAATACATCCGTGTACGCTCGACAGCAGCATCCTTGCTGCTGACGGTCTTGATTGAAGGGTATCCTTTCCATGCGCCTTGTTAGTAAACAGTCATCACAAACCGTTCATTACAAAAACATCACGAAGTGTTTAACAAAAGACAAAACCCTATGACCACACCCTTACTCAGAATAGAAAACCTGCAAACCAGTTTTGCCACCTCCGCGGGACTGGTGCGGGCAGTGGATGGGGTCAGTTTTGAAATCCATCGGGGTCAGACCTTTGCCTTGCTGGGGGAGTCGGGTTGCGGAAAATCCATGACCGCCCTGTCGATGATGCGCCTGCTGCCCGAGCCGGCCGGGCGCATTACCCAGGGTGCGATTTACCTGAATGGCGAGGATCTGTTACAGCTGCCGGAAGTGGGCATGCGCAAGGTCCGCGGCAACCGGATCGCGATGATTTTTCAGGAACCGATGACCAGCCTTAATCCTGTGTTGACCATCGGTCAGCAGATTGGTGAAGGGGTGCGGCAGCATCTGGGCCTGCGCAATGCGGCGGCCCGTACGCGGGTGCTGGAATTGCTGGAGGCGGTGGGCATCCCCGATCCGGTGCAACGCATCAACGAGTATCCGCATCAGCTCTCCGGCGGCATGAAGCAGCGCATCATGATCGCCATTGCCCTGGCCGGCGAACCGGATCTGTTGATCGCCGATGAGCCGACCACCGCCCTGGATGTGACCATACAGGCGCAGGTGCTGGACCTGATGCGCAAACTGCAAAAAGACACCGGCATGGCGATCCTGTTGATCACCCACGACCTGGGCGTGGTGTCGGAAATGGCCGACCGTGTGGCGGTAATGTATGCGGGACAGATAGTAGAAGAGGCCGATCGTCACGACTTTTTCGCCGCGCCCAAACACCCCTATTCCAAAAAGCTGTTTGATTCCTTGCCGGATATGGACAAACGCGGCCAGCGCCTGGCGGTGATCCCCGGGCATGTGCCCTCCCTGGCGACGGTGTTTCGCGGCTGCCGTTTCGCGGATCGCTGTGAGTTCAGCTGGGAGGCCTGCCAGCAACAGGTCCCGGTCTGGACACCGCTCAATACGGCGGACCGCAGTGGGGTGCGTTGCCTGATCTATGAGGCCGGCCAGCAGCTGCAGGATACCCAGGGCGACCGGCCGAAGGCCGAGGCGGAATTGACCTCGGACTACGTATCCACCGACCAGCAGAACCTGTTAACGGTCGATGGCCTGAAGGTCCACTTTCCCATTCACAAGGGGCTGTTGCGGCGGGTGGTGAATCACGTCAAGGCGGTGGACGATATCGCCTTGTCCATTCCGGCCGGCCGCACCCTGGCCCTGGTGGGGGAGTCCGGCTGTGGAAAGACCACGGTGGGTAAAAGTATCCTGCAATTGACCCGGCCAACGGCGGGGCAGGTGCATTTCGCGCAGACCGAACTCACCCGCCTTTCGATGCGGCAGCTGCGTCCGTATCGCCGCGACATCCAGATCATTTTTCAGGATCCGTTCTCCTCGATGAACCCGCGCATGATGGTGGTGGACATCATCGAAGAGGGCATGATCACCCAGGGGCTGGGCGGTGATGCGAAGGGGCGGGCCCGGCGGGTGGACCAGTTGCTGGAGCAGGTGGGCCTGTCGCCGGAGGTGAAGCATCGTTACCCGCACGAGTTTTCCGGCGGCCAGCGTCAGCGTATCTGTATTGCCCGGGCGCTGGCGGTGGAGCCGAAACTGATCATCTGTGATGAGCCGACCAGTGCCCTGGACGTCTCCGTGCAGGCGCAGATTCTGAATCTGCTCAAGGATCTGCAGGAGGCGCTGGGCCTGTCGTATTTGTTTATTACCCATGATCTGTCAGTGGTCGAATACCTCGCGCACGAGGTGGCGGTGATGTACCTCGGGCGTATCGTGGAGCAGGGTGCGGTGCAGGAGGTGATGAAAGATCCCATGCATCCCTATACCCGGGCCCTGCTGGCCGCGGTGCCGGTGATTGAGGGGGGGGCCGAAAAGCCGGGGCGAGAGGCGGTCAGTGTGCAGGGTGAAATGCCGTCGCCCATCAATCCGCCCAGCGGTTGTCACTTTCACCCGCGTTGCGCATATGTCATGCCCGAGTGCAGGGTCCGCTATCCCGATAGCTACCGCCGCAGTGACACCCACAGTGCACGCTGCTTTCTCTTCGCCGATAACGATAAATAGGTGGTGGCCTGTGGCTGCCGCCGACGTCTAGGAGGCTCTCAGGTCAGATCTCAGGTCGGATTTTCAGGCCAGGCTCTCAGGTCAGGCTCTCGCGCCAACCTCAGGACTGCTGGGTGACATCCACAAACAGGGTCAGGCGTTGACCCGGTTGCAGGTACTTGCCTTTCTTCAGTGAGTTCCAGAGGCGGAGCTTCTCCACCGTGACACTGAACTTTTGCGCGATCAGCGCCAGCGAATCTCCCGCGCGGACCTTGTAGTGCAGCTGCTGGCGGGTGGCGTTGCGCGGCGGGGCGCCGAAACGGGCAGTGGTGGCATCGCGGCTATCGGTCCAGATCACCAGCTGCTGGCCCGGCTTGAGCGTATCCCGGGGTGACATGCCATTCCACGCGGCCAGTCGGCTAAGCTTCACCTTGTACTTGCGAGACAGATCCCAGAAGGTGTCGCCGGCCTTTACCCTATGTTGGATTTTGTGGCCGGCCCGTTTGGTATCCTGCAGCGCGACCCGGCGACGGTCTGCGCTCAGATAGTCCTCGAGGTCCTTGGTGGCCACCGGAATGATGATGCTCTTCCCGGCCCGTATCCATTTGTCGTTAATGCCGTTGACCTCTTGCAGCAGGTTGACCGAGGTCTGATATTTGCGGGCGATGTGGCCGAGGGTCTCGCCCTGACGGACCTGATGTCGTTGCCAGCGCACGCGCTGCCTGTCGTCGACCTCGGCAAGGGCCTGCGCAAAGCTGTCGATCCGCTCGATGGGCAGGGACAGGACATGCGGCCCCTTGGGATCGGTGGCCCAGCGATTAAAGGCGGGATTGAGCTGGTACAGGGTCTCGATGGGCAGCTCGGCCAGTTCGGCGGCCAGCGCCAGGTCGATCTGGGAACCGATGTCGATCTGTGCGAGGTAGGCCTCATCGGGGATGCTGGCGAGGCTGATGCCGTGCGCGTCCGGGCGATGGATCACGGCGCTGATGGCCAGCAGCTTGGGCACATAGCCGACCGTCTCCCGGGGCAGGTCCAGCGACCAAAAGTCGGTGGGCCGGCCCAGTTGCCGGTTCTTTTTCACGGCGCGGGCAACGCGACCTTCGCCGGAATTATAGGAAGCGAGGGCCAGCAGCCAGTCGCCGTCGAAATGTTTGTGCAGCACCTCCAGATAATCCAGCGCGGCCGTGGTGGCCCGGGGCACGTCACGGCGGCCGTCGTACCACCAGTTCTGTTTCAGGCCGTATCGTTTGCCGGTGGCGGGGATGAACTGCCAGATGCCGGCGGCCCGGCCGGGGGAATAGGCAAAGGGCTGAAAGGCGCTCTCGACCACGGGCAACAGGGCGATCTCCATGGGCATGCCCCGGGCCTCGATCTCCTGCACAATATCGTACAAAAAGGGCTGGGCGCGCTCGACCACGCGATCCAGATAGGCCTGGTTGCTGGCGTACCAGTCGATATAGGGCCGCACCAGACGGTGCTCCTTGTCGCCGAGCTGGAAGCCGTTACGGATGCGTTGCCAGAGGTCATCGGTCTGCTGGGTGGCGGCGCTATCGAGCGGATGGTCATCAGCAGGGGCAGGGGCCTGGGCGAAGGGTTTGGCACCCAGCGCCTTCGGCATGCCGTTGATGGCGGCCTGCTCGCTCTCCCAGCCGGCCACCAGCATCCACCAGGGGGTGCCGGGGTCGGTGGCCAGTGGTAGATGACGGCGGCGATGCGCTGAGGTCGGTGCGGCATCCGCGTCGGGTTCCAGCTGTGCGCTTTCGTACGCCGCTACCGCCGGTGCCTCGGCTGCGTCGTGCTCGCGGTTGTCTTCCGGGTTGCCGATGGGTGGCTGGAGGGGTTCGGTGCTCGCGACATCCAGGCCGACACAGGCGGTCAGGGCACTCAGCATCAGCACAACGGCAAAAGCGGAAAGAGAAGGGCGTCGGAACAGGGAAGAGGTCATAGGCGATTTATTGGGTAGGCTCGTGAGCTACGATTTATTGTTCAGGGATTATGGCAGTTAATCCGTTTCCCGTCATGGTGGTATCGGCAGGGGGAGGCAGAGTCTGTAAAAAAGATGGTCGCAGTCGACCAGCGGTTGGGTTACCGGCGCCAGCCTTTTCACCCGGATCAGGGGGCCACGAAGGCCCTGTCTGGACGGGGGAAATGTCACGCTATGGGTCTTTTCGTCGGCGCGGCCAATGCGGCGTGGCCGACGAGCAAGCGGGGTCAATCCAGGGTGTCTTTCCAGTGGCGCACCACGGCAAAGACCTCGGCCGGGGTGGTCAGGCTGCGCCCGGCAAAGGCCTCGGCGGCGCGGATAATATTCGGCTGCCCGGAGCGTAAAAAGGGATTGGTGGTCTTTTCGGTGCCCAGCAGCGAGGGCACCGTGGCCAGGCCCCGGCGGCGGCGCTCGCGCACCTCCTGTTGGCGGGCCTGCAGGGCGGCGTTATCCGGTTCGGCGATGCGGGCAAAGACCAGGTTGTCTTCGGTGTATTCGTGGGCGCAGTAGACCAGCGTGTCGTCGGGGAGGGCGCCGATCCGGCTCAGCGAGTCGTGCATCTGTGCCGGTGTGCCTTCAAACAGGCGGCCGCAGCCACCGGCAAACAGGGTGTCGCCGACGAAGGCCAGGCCGGTGTCGTTTTCCGCGGGGCGGGTGTAGTAGGCGATGTGTCCCGCGGTGTGGCCGGGCACGTCCATGACGCGCAGCTCCGCCGCCAGGGCGGGGAGTCGCACGATATCGCCCTCGGCCAGCGGATGGGTCATATACGGGATGGTTTCGCTGGCCGGGCCATACACCGGCAGGGAGTAATAGGTGAGCAGGTCGGCAATGCCGCCGACGTGATCCCAGTGATGGTGGGTGATGAGAATGGCGATGGGTTCGAGCCCCTCGGCCTGAATGGCCTGCAGCACCGGCGCGGCATCGCCGGGGTCCACGATGGCGACCTGTGGCCTGTCCGGGTCGCGGATCAGCCAGATATAGTTGTCATTAAAGGCCGGTACGGCCTGGGCGGTGAGCATGTCGTTAGCCTCGTGGATGATTTATGGTTTTTCAAGCCACTGCTGGCGGATCCTGTCCCGGTTCAGCCGGAACCACTGTAGCGCGATGATCGGCAGGGCGGAATCGATGCGACCCTGGTCCAGCCACTCAAAGGCCGTGTCACTGCTGACCACGTGCACACGAATATCCTCGACCTCGTCATCCACCCCATGGATGCCGCCCAGGCCGGCGGTCTCGGTGCGGGCAAAATAGGCGTGTATCTGCTCGTTGCTGCTGCCCGGGCTGGAATAGTAGCGATGGATGGGGATGAGCTCGGAAAGGGTGCAACCCGCCTCTTCCCCGGCCTCGCGATGCATCAGTGCCTCGATGGACTCGCCCGGCTCCTGCAGGCCGGCAATGATCTCGATCAGCCACGGGCCCGAGGGGTCGGCGCCGGCACCGATGCGGAACTGCTCGATCAGCACCAGCTCGTCGCGCAGCGGGTCATAGGGCAGCACAGCCGCGGCCTGTCCACGGTCGAGCAGCTCGCGGGTGAGCGGCGGGCTGTCTCCCCCGGCAAACAGGCTGTGGGTGAGCTCGAATCGTATCAGCCTGAAAAACCCCTGATAGAGTGGCGTCTGGCGGATGACCGACCATTTCATCGCTGCTGGCCGGTCGCGGCTGAGGTTGAAGGTGCGGGCGGAGTACACGTCATGCCGAAGAGTTTACGCCATTTGATGGGGCCCTGCAGGCCCCTGGAAGGCTGAGATGGGAAGCCAAGGCGGTCCGTCTGACTGGTGACATCGCGACTTTCCGCGTATCGTTGCGCTGTCTTTATGCCGGCCGGTCATCGGCGTTAAAATGATCGGCAAAACGCCCCGCACAGACGGCGAAACAGGTTTAGAATAATCTCTTAATATGATGAATATAATGGAAAAAATGAATTGAAAAGGCGCTTTTCCCGGTGGCTGAAATGCGATTCCCCCGAGCTGACACGCCAGCGCATGCGTGCCTGGTTTACGCATCTCCCGGGGCGCTGGCTACAGGCGGAAGAGCGTGCGCAATTACGCCAGATCCTGCCGACCCTGTTCGGTTATCACCTGCTGCAACTGGGTGACCTGTATTCCAAGGACTGCCTGACCAGTTCCCGCATCCCGCATTGCGTGGTGCTGGATGAGTGGCCGCAGGACAAACAACCGGCCGGTGAGCGGGAGCGCAGCTGCATCCGTGGCGTCGCGGAATATCTGCCCGTGGCCTCGGATTTCGTGGACACGGTGGTTATGCCGCATACCCTGGAATTCACCGATGATCCGCATCAGGTGCTGCGCGAGGTGGATCGCATCCTCATCCCGGATGGCCATGTGGTGATCCTCGGTTTTAACCCCTGGAGCCTGTGGATGATCTGGCGCCTGGCGCTGGCCTGGCAGGGCAAGCCGCCCTGGTGCAGCCATTTTGTGAGCCCGGCCCGGCTGAAGGACTGGTTGCAGCTGCTGGGTTTCGACATTGTGCAGTGCCGCCGGTATTTTTTCCGCCCGCCCCTGAGCCATAAGGGGGTGATGAGCCGGTTACGGTTTCTGGACCGCATCGGCCTGCGCTGGACCCCCTTTTTTGGCGCGGGCTATGTGGTCGTCGCGCAGAAGCGGACTTCGGTGCTGACGCCCCTGAAATCACGCTGGCGACCCGCCAATGGCCACCTCATCCGGCCCGGTCTGGCGGGTAACACGCGGGCCATGGACAATCGGCAGTCGACAGAAACGGACCAGTAAGAATCAGATCAGTAAAAGGTTAAGCGATGAGCAAGCAGGTAGTAGAGATGTTTACCGACGGCGCCTGCCGCGGTAACCCCGGCCCCGGTGGCTGGGGTGTTGTGTTACGTTTTCAGGACAAGGAAAAGGAGCTCTTCGGCGGGGAGGCCCTGACCACCAATAATCGCATGGAGTTGATGGCCGCGATCCAGGGGCTGGAGGCCCTGACCAAGCCCTGCGAGGTGGTGCTGACCACCGATTCGCAGTATGTGATGAAGGGCATCACCGAGTGGATGGCGGGCTGGAAGCGCAAGGGCTGGATGACGTCGGCCCGCAAGCCGGTGAAAAACATCGACCTCTGGCAGCGCCTGGACCAGGCCCTGGCCCGGCATAGCGTGAAGTGGGAGTGGGTGCGCGGCCACACCGGACATATCGAGAACGAACGCGCCGATGTGCTGGCCAACCGGGGTATCGACGAGCTGTCCGCTTGAGGGCGACGCCCCCGTCCGGCGGGCATCGCATGACATTACAAATGTAATAATAACAATACCTTAATAGATATTGTTAATAAGTTGAATGAGACTGGTGTGATGCTGGATACCGCGCGATCTTTCTCCGTCGGCCATCACCTGCGGTACCGCATGGCGGCGAACAGATCCCTTGCGATATCGCCTCCGCGGCGCGATCATCTACCGGCTTCAGGCATGCCCCGGGCTAATCCACCACCGATAGCGAACATATAGTGAACAACAGGTAAGCGAAAAGATGCGTCAGATTGTATTAGATACCGAAACCACCGGCCTCGAACCGAGCCAGGGCCATCGAGTCATCGAGATCGGCTGTGTCGAGCTGGTGAACCGTCGGCTGACCGGCCGACATTATCACCAGTACCTGCAGCCCGACCGTGAGATCGATGAGGGCGCCATCGAGGTGCATGGCATCAGTAATGAATTCCTCGTCGATAAGCCACGGTTCGCCGATGTGGTGGATGATTTCATGGAATTTGTGCGCGGCGCAGAGCTGGTGATCCACAACGCCCCCTTCGACATGGGTTTCCTGAATAACGAGCTGAAGCTGCTCGGTGGCCGTGATGCGCCGCTGGAGGCGCATTGCACGGTACTGGACACGCTGCAACTGGCGCGCAAGATGCACCCCGGGCAGAAAAATAACCTGGATGCCCTGTGCAAGCGCTACGAGGTCAATAACGCCCATCGCGAACTGCATGGCGCCTTGCTGGATGCGGAGATCCTCGCGGACGTCTATCTGCTGATGACCGGCGGCCAGACGGATCTGTTACTGGCCGGCAAAAACGATGAGTCGCAATCGGCGGTGGGGGATATTCGCCGCCTGCCCGCCGATCGACCCCGCCTGCGCGTGATACGCGCGACCAGTGAAGACCTGCTGGCGCACGAGGCCCGCCTGCGAGCGATCAGTGAGGCCAGTGGCAAACCCTGCCTGTGGCAGCAGGTTGAAGAGCCGCAGTAGGGTGCATCCAATTGAGTGCTGAGTGCGTAGGGCGCAATAACCGTAGGGCATTGCGCCGCATGAAACATCTCTCAAAGCGGAGTCGTTTTGATTGATGGTGGAAATGCCTCGCGGGAGTAGGGTGGGCAGTGCCCACCATTGCACCAAGCCCAACATTGTCTAATAGGTGGGCAGTGCCCACCCTACACCTGCGGCGCAATGCCCTACGGTTATTGCGCCTTACGGCACTAAATTTCATTCCGGCTTACTGTTGTAAATACGGATAGCCCTTATGTAGCCATTCCTCGAAACCGCCCCGGAACCAGTAGATGTTGTTGTAGCCACAGCTGAGGGCGATCTTGATCGCCTCCGCGGAGCGGCCACACTTCACTCCATTGCAGTAGAACAGGCTGGGCGAGTCCATTTTGGGGATGACCTTGGCCAGCGACTCACAGGTGGTGTCCACGTCCGGCAGGCTGAGGGAGCCTTCGATATAACCCTGTTTGCGATCGCCAGGTATGCGCGAGTCGATGATGATGAGGTCGTCAATCTCGTCCACCAGTTCGATGAAGGCCTCGGCATCCACCTTGGTGGTGTTGTCGATGGACTCGGGTGATGTGGCCGCGATGGCGGCGCTGATGGCAAACAGGCCGCTGAACAGGCCGGCCAGCACTCTAGTTCTGGACGCATGGAAAATCGCAGCAGGTTTCATTCTCATCAGTGTCGCTCCCGGTTATTGGTTTAAAGCCGAATCCGCGGTTAAACCACGAACCCGGGTTTTAGCGTCAGTGGGGGCTATTTCCTTAAGTGTGACCAGGTGTTACGCGTCCGGTAAGGCCTCCTGGGGCCGGCCCGGCGCGTTACCCGTAATAGCCGCGATACCATTCCACAAAATTGGCAATCCCGGTTTCCACGCTGGTGTCCGGCTTGTAGTCGACATCCGCCACCAGGTCTTCCACGTTGGCGTAGGTGTCCGGCACATCGCCGGGCTGTAGCGGCAGCATGTTCATCTCGGCCTTCTTGCCGAGACAGTCTTCCAGCACCTTGATGTAGTGCATCAGCTCCACCGGGGCGTTATTGCCGATGTTATAGAGGCGGAAGGGGCCCTTGCTGGTGGCCGGGTCAGGGGCGTCGCCGTTCCAGTCGGGGTTCGGCCGGGCGGTGTGATCCAGCGTACGAATGACCCCTTCGACGATGTCGTCGATATAGGTGAAGTCGCGGCGGTGCTTGCCGTAGTTGAAGACGTCGATGGGTTCGCCGGCGAGGATCTTTTTGGTGAACAGGAACAGCGCCATGTCCGGGCGACCCCAGGGTCCGTAGACGGTGAAGAACCGCAGGCCGGTGGTGGGCAGGTCATAGAGATGGCTGTAGGTATGGGCCATCAGCTCGTTGGCCTTTTTGGTGGCGGCGTACATGCTCAGCGGGTGATCCACGTTGTTGTGGATGGAAAAGGGCATATTGGTGTTAGCGCCGTAAACCGAGCTGCTGGAGGCATATACCAGGTGTTCCACCCCGTTATAACGACAGCCTTCCAGAATATTCATGAAGCCGACGATGTTGCTTTCCACGTAGGAGTGGGGGTTTTCCAGTGAATAACGCACCCCCGCCTGGGCGGCCAGATTCACCACCTTGTTGGGCCTGTGGCGGGCAAACAGCGCCTCCATGGCCGGGCGGTCTTCGATATTGATGCGCGCCTCGGTGAAAGCGGGGTGGTCCTTGATCTTGGCCAGCCGCGCCTCTTTCAGGCTCACATCGTAATAGTCGTTAAGGTTATCGACCCCGACGACCTCCTCACCGCGCTCCAGCAGACGTTGCGCCAGTCGGTTGCCGATAAAACCGGCGGTGCCGGTGATTAATACTTTCATGATTTTCTCTCTTGTTTAATTTTTAACGTCGGAGATGCGGCGCAATGCCCTTCGGTTATTGCGCCCTACGGGCTCAGCACTAGATTCTAAAGCCGATCATCCACCTTGTCCGCCGGCAGTATGTGTTTGACGTCGAACAGTACGCATTCCGGTTTGCCGAGTGCGCGGATGTCGTCGGCTGTCATGGCCTTAAACTGGTCGTGGGCGACGGCCAGGATGATGGCGTCGTATTTGCCCTTTTCCAGCGACGGGATGGGGCGGATGCCGTATTCATGCTCCAGTTCATCGGGATTCACCCAGGGGTCGTAGACATCCACATTGGCGTTGTAGGTCTGCAGTTCCTTAATCATGTCGATGACGCGGGTGTTGCGCAGATCCGGGCAGTTTTCCTTAAAGGTGAAACCCATGATCAACAGGTTGGCATCCACCACGTGGATGCGTTGGCGGGTCATGCGTTTGACTACGCGCTCCACCACATGGCTGCCCATGCCGTCGTTGATGCGCCGGCCGGCGAGGATCATCTCCGGCTGGTAGCCGATCTCCTGGGCCTTGTGGGTGAGATAGTAGGGGTCGACCCCGATGCAGTGGCCGCCCACCAGACCGGGCCGGAAGGGCAGGAAGTTCCACTTGGTGCCGGCGGCCTCCAGCACCTCGAGGGTGTCGATTCCCAGGCGGTGGAAGATCAGTGCCAGCTCGTTGATGAGGGCGATATTGACGTCGCGCTGGGTATTTTCGATCACCTTGGCGGCCTCGGCCACCTTGATGGAGCTGGCCTTGTGGGTGCCGGCGGTGATAATGCTTCGATACAGATCATCAACAAAATCAGCTACTTCCGGCGTAGATCCAGAGGTAACCTTAAGTATGGTGGTGACCCGGTGCTCTTTGTCGCCGGGGTTGATGCGCTCGGGAGAGTAGCCCGCAAAGAAGTCCCTGTTAAAGACCAGGCCGGAGCCCGCCTCCATCAGGGGCACACAGACCTCTTCGGTGGCGCCGGGGTAGACCGTGGATTCGAATATCGCCACATCCCCCTTGTTGAGCAGTCTGCCCAGGGTGCGGCTGGCGCCTTCCAGGGGGGACAGGTCCGGCCGCTTGGCGGAATCGATAGGGGTGGGGACGGTCACGATGTAGACATTGCAGTCCGCCAGATCGTCCGGATTGCTGGTATAGGTGAGCAGGGTGGCGAGCTTGAGCTCGTCGGCATCCACCTCCAGGGTGCTGTCCCTGCCGGCCTGCAGCTCGGCCACTCGTGGGGCGTTAATATCCAGGCCCTTGGTCGGGTAATGCTTGCCAAGCTCAACGGCCAGCGGCAGGCCGACGTAGCCCAGGCCGATGATGCCGATACGGGTGTCCTTTAAATCAAACATGTTGCTTCATTCCTTTTGTAGGGTGGGCATCGCCCACCAATCATTCTTGGTTCCAGGTTGTAAAAGGTGGGCGATGCCTTTATGCCCCGCGGGTGCACCCTACGGTTTATGAAGGTCGGCCAATGCAGTAATAGCTGAAGCCGTCGGCGCGCAGGCGGGCGGGATCGTACAGGTTGCGGCCATCAAAGATCGTGGGTTGGCTGAGCTGTGCCTTGACGCGCTCGAAATTCGGGCTGCGGAAGGCGCTCCATTCAGTGACCACGGTCAGGGCATCAGCACCCTGCAGGGCGGCCTCCGGCGAGTCGACAAGGGTCAGATCGTCACGCTCACCGTAGATGCGACGGGCCTCGTGCATGGCCTCGGGGTCGTAGGCCTGCACCCTGGCGCCGGCTTCCCACAGGGCCTCCATCAGGGTGCGGGAGGGTGCGGCGCGCATGTCGTCGGTATTGGGTTTGAACGACAGCCCCCACAGGGCGATGGTCTTGCCGGCGAGATCGCCGTCGAAGTGCTTGTGGATCTTGTTGAACATGACCCGCTTCTGGCGATGGTTGACCGCTTCCACCGCGCTGAGCAGTTCCGCGCGGTAGCCGATCTCATTGGCGGTGCGCTCCAGCGCCTGCACGTCCTTGGGGAAGCAGGAGCCGCCATAACCGCAGCCGGGATAGATGAAGTGGTAGCCGATGCGGGGGTCGGAGCCGATGCCGAGGCGCACGTTTTCGATATCCGCGCCCAACAGGTCGGCCAGATTGGAGAGCTCGTTCATGAAGGTGATCTTGGTGGCCAGCATGGCGTTGGCGGCATACTTGGTGAGTTCGGCGGAGCGGATGTCCATGCTCACCAGACGGTCGTGGTTGCGATTGAACGGGGCGTACAGCTCGCGTAACAGCTCGGTGGTGCGCGGATTATCGGTGCCGATGACAATGCGGTCGGGCTTCATGAAATCGTCCAGCGCCGCGCCCTCCTTGAGGAATTCGGGGTTGGAGACCACATCGAACTCGGTCTTGGCGTCCCGTTTTGCCAGCGCGGCATTGACCGTCGCCCGCACCCGGTCGGCGGTGCCCACGGGGACCGTGGACTTGTCCACGATGACCCGGTAATCCGTCATGTGTTCGCCGATGCTGTTGGCCACCGCGAGGACATACTGTAAATCCGCTGAGCCGTCTTCATCGGGCGGGGTGCCCACCGCGATGAACTGGAACAGCCCATGCGCCACGCCTTCAGCGGCATCGGTGGTGAAGCGCAGGCGACCGGATTCGATATTTTTGGTCACCATGCTCTCGAGGCCGGGCTCATAAATGGGGATCTCGCCGCGTAACAGCATCTCGGTTTTGGCCTGGTCGATATCGACACACAGCACATCGTTCCCGACCTCGGCCAGGCAGGTGCCTGTAACCAAACCAACATAACCCGAACCGTAGATAGTGACTTTCATTGTTGATGACCTTTCATATTTTTTGTGATGTGCGTTGACCAGAAATAAACAAGCCAGCGGTCCTACCTGATGGGATGAGCCTCCCTATGGAACGGGCCTTCCTATTCGGAGGAGAGGGGCGAGCTAATTTTCGGGTGTGCAAGATGCTACCAGCTTTCTATGTGTATTCTTCGTGTATTCTTCGCGCGAGGCATCCGTTAGCGTGATTTTTTGAAGCGGCCCGGCGTAAGCGGCCTGTCATGCCTTTGTAGGGCGCGTCCTACAAGGACCTATCGATGTTGCCAGATGCCACAATTTTGGCCATTTGCGGGCGTTATTCTACTGGTTCAGGCTAAGAAAAGTCACTAGAATGTCCGGCGAATTCGCTGCTTATTTGTCAGAAGAATTAAATGTTTGCAAAGTTCGCTTGATCGTTTAGTTTAACAGCACGGTCCCGCCGTGCTCCCGCATTGTAGCGAGATTGTACAATAAGGATATCGTTCACCCGTGGTTAGAGTTTTCAAGCAATACATTCCCGTGCCGTTTTTGCTGCTCGGCGCGGTTGAATTTTTAGTCTCCATGTCATCTGTCTATCTCGCCGCCTGGCTGTGGCCGCTCGCAATGCACAGTGAGAACGGCCTGCTCGGTGGAGAGCCGGTCTGGTCAAAGGGCTTGGCCTTCACCGCCATGTTGCTTCTGTCGCAGAGCTTTCTGGGGCTTTATCAGCGACGCTTCCGTTTTGCCATTGTCGGTATGATCTTGCGCATCGGCATCAGCCTGGTGGTGACCGGCATCGCCCTCGGGCTGCTGTATTTTCTGTTACCCAAGCTGGCGCTGGATCGGGGTATCTTTGTGCTCAGCCTGATGATTGCCGGGGTTCTGCTCACCGCCGTGCGTACGGTATTCATCCGTTCCCTCGGTAAGGATGCCCTCAAGCGACGCATCCTGGTGCTGGGGGCGGGCCAGAATGCCGCACAGATCTCGCATAACCTGCGGCGGCGGGTGGATCAGCAGGGGTTCCAGATTGTGGGTCACGTGCACGTGCGGGGTGAGCATGATGTGGTCGACGAATCGCTGATCATTCGACCGGACATGACCCTGCTGGCGCTGGCCAACAGTCTGGATATCGATGAAATCGTGGTGGCGGTCGGCGAGCGGCGTCGCAAGGGTTTCCCGGTGCACGATCTGCTGGACTGTAAATTGAGCGGCATCGATGTGATCGACCTGCAGGCCTTCTTTGAACGGGAGACCGGCAAACTGAAGCTGGATATCCTCAGCCCCAGCTGGATGATCTTTTCCGATGGCTTTAATCAGGGAAAGGGGCAGAGCACCCAGAAGCGCCTTTTTGACATCGTGGTGAGCCTGGCACTGCTGGCGGTCTCCTGGCCCTTCATGCTGCTGGTGGTGCTGATGATCAAGCTCGAGGGCCGGGGACGCGGCAGCATCATCTATCGCCAGATCCGGGTCGGCCAGCACTGGCGGCTATTCAATGTGTATAAATTCCGCAGCATGCGTGAAGACGCCGAGAGCGGCGGCGCCCAGTGGGCCAAGAAGAATGATGACCGGGTGACCCGCACGGGGCGTTTTATCCGCCTGACCCGGCTGGATGAACTGCCGCAGATCTTCAATGTGCTCAAGGGCGACATGAGCTTTGTGGGGCCGCGTCCGGAGCGCCCGGAGTTTGTGACCCAGTTGTCCGAGCGCATCCCCTATTTTGCGGAGCGCCATCGGGTGAAGCCCGGCATTACGGGCTGGGCGCAGGTGTGTTACCCCTACGGCGCATCGGAAAAGGATTCGCTGGAAAAACTGCAGTTTGACCTCTATTACATCAAGAACTACAGCCTGTTCCTCGATCTGGTGATCATTTTGCAGACGGCCCATTCGGTGATTGCGGGCAAGGGTGGACGATGAGCGCCATGGGCAGAACAACCGTGCAGGAGCACTAATCGATGGTCGGGGCGGCGATGCTGGGTTATCTGGCGGCGACCATCGCCTTCCTGGTGTTGGGGTTGCTGTTGGCCACGGCCTGGCGCGGCCGGCAAGAGGGCGGCATGTTGTTGCTGGCCTCTGCTCTGAGCGCCATCTGGGCCGGGCTGTCGGCCTACCAGGCCTCTGAGGGATACTACGCCTCCGTCTATCTGCTGGGTGCGGAGGTATTGCGCAACGCCGCCTGGCTGGGCTTCCTGCTGCTCATTATGGCCAAGGCCCGACAGCAGACTATCGCCCGCCCCCTGCTATGGGCGGGAGGCTCCCTGACGGTGCTGTTGATGCTGATACTGGTCATTGTCATCGTCAGCGGAGAGGCCAGCCCCATCGGCATGGGCTTTGGTTTACAGGTGTTCCTGTTTCTGAGCCTGGCCCTGTTGGGCCTGGTGCTGGTCGAGCAGATCTTCCGCAATACCCCCCTGGAATCACGTTGGTCGATCAAATACCTGTGCCTCGGGTTGGGCGGGCTCTTCGCCTATGACTTTTATCTCTATTCAGATGCCCTGTTGCTGAAAAACATGGATGCAGAGATCTGGGGGGCCCGAGGCTATATCAATGCCATTGTGGTGCCCCTGATCGCCGTCTCGGCGGCCCGCAACCCGCAGTGGTCGCTGGATGTCTTTGTATCGCGCAGTTTTGTGTTTCATTCCTCGGCGATGATGGGCGGCGGGATCTATCTGCTGGCGATGGCCGCCGGCGGCTATTACATCAAAACGGTGGGCGGCGACTGGAGCAGCCTCGGTCAGCAGGTATTCTTCTTTGGCGCGATCCTGGTGCTGCTGATGGTGCTGTTCTCAGGCCATATGCGCGCCCGCTTGCGCATCTTCCTGAACAAACACTTCTTTAATTACCGCTACGATTATCGGGAAGAATGGCTGCGCCTGATTCAGAGCCTGTCCGAGGCGCAGCTCGACTCGAACCTGAAAATGACGGTCATCAGCGCCATGGCGAAAATCGTGGAAAGCCCCGGTGGCATGTTATGGTTGCGCCAGGAGTCCGGGGGCTATCAGCCCGAGGCCGGCTGGAATATGCCCGATGAGGCCTCGTTTCGAGAGGATGAGAATCGGCCACTGGTGGCCTTTTTGTCCGAGCGAAAGTGGGTCATCGATATCGACGAACTGGATGCGGAGCCGGAATCCTACCCAGGCTTGATATTGCCCCCCTGGCTGTTGGAACTGACCGAGGCCTGGCTGGTGGTGCCACTCTTTTTGGGTGCGGAGGCCTTGCCGGGTATGCCGGAAGGGAAAAGGTCGGCTGCGACCATTATGGGCTTTGTGATCCTGCGTCGCCCACGGGCGAAAATGCAGATTAACTGGGAGGTGCGTGACCTGTTGCTGACCACAGGCCGCCAGTGCGCCGGCTATCTGGCCCTGTTGAAGGCCAACGAGGAGCTGGTGGATGCGCGGCAATTCGAGGCCTTTAACCGGTTGTCCGCCTATGTGGTGCATGACCTCAAGAACATCGTGGCGCAACTGTCACTGATCGTCTCCAATGCCGATCGGCACAGGGATAATCCCGCCTTTGTCGATGATGTGTTTTTGACCATCAAAAACGCCACCGGCAAAATGAATCGCATGCTGGACCAGTTGCGCCAGGGACGGGTTGACGCCGCCGACAGTCACAAGATTGACCTGAATCTCATATTGGAGAATGTTGTACGTGATCATTCTGAAAAATTGCCTGCGCCCGAATTCCTGAACCGCGAGGTGGCAAAGCACGCGACAGTCATCGCCAATGAAGACAGATTGTCGGCGGTGATCGGGCATCTGATCCAGAACGCACAGGATGCGACCCCGGATGATGGTTATGTGCGACTGAAACTGTCACAGCAAGACGGGTTTGCGATTGTGGAGATAGAGGACAACGGCTGTGGCATGGATGCGGCCTTTCAGCGCGAGCGTCTGTTCCGTCCCTTCGACACCACCAAGGGCAATGCCGGCATGGGCATCGGGGTGTATGAGAGTCGGGAGTTTATCCACGGCCTGGGTGGCCGGCTGCACGTGCGCAGTAGCCTGGGAGAGGGGACGATGTTTACCATTCAGCTAAGGCTCGAAACGGATAAAATGCTCGATGCGGGTGTTGAGAGTCCGGTTGCCGCAACGGCTATACCACCCACACCCCCTACAACGGCGATGAATTGAATATGGCGATGAATTGAATATGGCAAAGAAGAACAAATTACGCGCATTGCTGGTGGTCGAGGATGATCCTGGCCTGCAAAGTCAGCTGCGTTGGTGCTTTGAGGATTTTGAGGTCACCATCGCGGGCGACAGGGCGTCTGCCCTAGAGGCCGTGGAGTCGCTGAGGCCGGCCGTGGTGACCCTGGACCTTGGCCTGCCGCCCGACCCCGCCAATGCCTCCGAAGGCCTGGCGACGCTGGAGGCCATCCTGAGCAAGGCGCCGCACACCAAGGTGATCGTGGTGACGGGCAATGACGATCGGGCAAATGCCGTACGTTCCATCGCCATGGGAGCGTACGACTTTTATCAGAAGCCCATCGAGCCCGAGATTCTTTCGCTGATTATTGAACGCGCCTATGCGCTGTACGATCTCGAGGCCGAAAATCGCGAGCTGCTGCAACAGACATCGTCTCCGCTGGATGGGGTGATCGCCGCCAGCCCGCAGATGCACAAGCTCTGCCGCATGATAGAGAAGGTGGCGCCCACCAATGCCACCACCTTGATACTGGGTGAAAGCGGAACCGGTAAGGAGGTGATGGCCAAGGCCCTGCATCAGCTCAGTGCCCGCAGCCATGAAAAATTCATCGCCATCAACAGTGCCGCCATCCCTGAGACCCTGCTGGAGAGTGAACTCTTCGGCTATGAAAAAGGCGCCTTTACCGGCGCCAACAAGACCACTCCCGGAAAAATCGAACTGGCCGAAGGCGGCACGTTCTTTATCGATGAAATCGGTGATCTGCCGCAGTCGCTACAGGCCAAGATGCTGCGTTTTCTGCAGGAGCGCGTGGTGGAGCGGGTGGGTGGACGCAAGGAGATTCCCGTCGATGTCCGCGTGATTTGCGCCACGCACCAGAACCTGCCCGCCCTGATCGAGGCGGGGAAATTCCGCGAGGATCTATACTATCGTATTAACGAGATATCGCTGGAGATCCCGCCGCTGCGTGAGCGTGAGGGTGATGTACTGTTGCTGGCGCGCGCCTTTCTGTATCGTTTTTCGCGCGAAAACGGTCGCGCCCTCAAGGGTTTTTCCACGGCGGCGCTGGCGGCGATGGAAAAACACGTCTGGACCGGCAATGTGCGTGAGTTGGAAAACAAGATCAAACGCGCGGTGATCCTGGCCGATGGCGATCTCATCGAGCCGGGCGATCTGGAACTTGAAGGCGAGCTTGATCTGTCTTTTCTCACCGACCTGCGACAGGTAAGAGAGCAGGCGGAGCGTCAGGCCATGCAACGTGCCCTGGCCATCGCCAATGATAATGTGACCCAGGCCGCCGACCTGCTGAATGTGAGTCGCCCGACATTTTATGATTTGATGAAAAAGTATGGAATGAAATAGCACTACGCAACACAGGCATACGAAAAGACGTCCGTATTAATAATTGAAACCGATGATTAAAAAAAGGAATCAGGCTATGTCAACAACAGGAATTTTCTCATCTAAGCATGGAAGCGGACTGAGAGCTTTTTTACTATCGTTACTTATGTGTCTACTTCCAGTGGTGTATGTTTCAACGGTGCACGCCGCCTCCAGTGAAGACTATCTTAAAGAGGCGCAGGACTACGTCAAAAAAGGCGACATTAACGCCGCCGTTATTCAGCTGAAGAATGCCCTGCAGAAAGACCCCAAGAATATCAAGGCGCGGTTTTTCCTGGGTGAGCAGTACCTGACCCTGGGCGATGGTGCCAGTGCAGAAAAGGAACTGTCCCGGGCACAGAGTCTGGGCATGGCCCGCCAGCAAATGGTCGTGTCACTGGGGCGCGCGCTGTTGATTCAGGGGCGCGCAGATGATGTTTTAAAAGAGATCACCGTTGAAAAGGATTTCCCCGTCGATGTACAGGCCGAGGTCTACGTGTTGCAGGCCAATGCGCACATTTTGCTGAAGCAGAATAAGGAAGCCGAGGCGGCGTTTCTAAAGGCGCTCGAGCTCGAACCCAAATCGCTCAACGCCCTTGCCGGGCAAACGCGGCTGGCGATGATCAAGGGTGACACCAGGGAAGCGAAGGCGTTGGCGGACAGGCTCACCAGCATGCACCCCGAAAGTGATGCCGCCTGGCTCCTGGACGGTGAGGTGAAGCGCATGAGCGGCGACATGCCGTCCGCGGAAAAGAGCTTTGACCGGGCGCTTTCCCTGCAGGCCTACAACGTGTCGGCATTATTAGGCAGCGCCAGTGTCAAGTTGGCACTGGGCGACACAGAGGGTGCTGCAAAGCGCATCGAGGTTGTGCAGCGCCTCAGTCCGAATCATCCCATGGGCAATTATCTAAAGGCGACCCTGCTTTATAGTAAGAAGGATATCGCGGGGGCGGTGACATCTCTACAGAATGTTCTGAGGATTGCCCCGAATCACCTTCCCAGCCAGCAGTTGTTGGGCGCGATCGATTTTAGCAAGGGGCGTTTTGAACAGGCCGATCAGGCCCTCTCGCGCGTGGTGCAGGCCTACCCAGGTAATATCGCGGCGGTGAAATTATTGGCCGCCACCCGTCTGAAGCTCAATCAGCCCGCTGAGGCGATTAAGGTGCTTGAGCCGGTACTGTCGGCGACCCAGGATGACGCCCAGCTGCTGGCACTGGCCGGCACCGCCTACATGCAGAACAAGCAGACGGCGAAGGGCACCGAGTATCTGGAAAAGGCCGTGGCCGCAGCACCCGAGACCGCCGGTATTCGTACACAATTGGCGTTAGGTCGTCTGGCGAGCGGCAATACCGCGCAGGCGGTCGAGGATCTGGAGGCCGCCATCGATCTGGGACAGAACGTTTTTCAGGCGGATGTGATGCTGATCATGCTGCACCTACAGGAAAAGCAATATGACAAGGCGTTAACCCAGGCCCAGGCGTTTGCGAAAAAGGCGCCCACCAGTCCCTTGCCCTTTAATCTGATGGGCGCGGCCTATGTGGGGCTGGAACAGTTACCTCAGGCCCGTCAACAGTTTCAACAGGCCATCGATATGGAAGCGAACTTTATTCCCGCCATCATCAACCTCGCGCGACTCGACGAGCGTGAAAACAACCCTGCAGCCGCGCGCAGCCGCTATGAATCCATTCTGAAACAACGGGACAATCATCTGGGGGCCCTGTTGTCTCTGGCGCAGCTGGCCGATGCCGAGGGTAAAGGCGAAGAGGCGGTTCGCCTGCTGGAAAAGGCCTGGGAATCCAACGAGGACGCCATTCAACCCGGCATGATCTTGATCGATTATTACAACAAAAAACAACAGCCACTACGCGCTGTCAGCATTGCCCGGGATTTACTGCTGAAACACCCCAATAATCCGGTAGTCATCAATGCGCTGGGCATGTCGCAGATGGCCGCGAAGGACTATCACAATGCACAGGCGACCTTCGAATCGCTGGTAAAGTTGTTGCCGGAATCCCCGCAGGCCCATCTACTATTGGCGCAGATCAATCGGCAGATGGATGACAGGGATACCGCCATAAAACATCTCAATCAATCGCTGGCACTGCAGGCAGACTTTTTACCCGCGCAGATATCGCTGGCACAAATGGAATTGCAGCAGAAACGACCAAAGGCCGCACTGGCGATTGCGAAAAAGATCCAGCAGCAGCGGCCGACAGAAGTCGACGGCTTTCGTCTGCAGGGTGATGTGTTGATGGCCGAGGGTGACTACACTTCGGCGGTAAAACTCTATCAGCAGGCCTACGATAAATCGCCGGCCTCAGCCCTGGCAGTGCTTATCTTTCAGGCGCGGAAGATGGCAAAGGTGAAGGCACCCTATGCCTCGCTGGAAACCTGGCTGGCGAAAAATCCGCAGGATCAGCTGGTGCGTTCCCTATTGGCGGGTGCCTATCAGGAACATGGCCTGCTGGATAAGGCGATTGAGCAATATCGGCAGGTCATCAAAAATCACCCCAATGATGTGGCCGCGCTCAATAACCTGGCCTGGTCGTCGCATATGCTGGGTAAGGCCGACGCACTCGATTACGCAAAACGGGCCTACGACCTGGCAGGGGATAACCCCGCCGTAGCCGATACCTTTGGCTGGCTGCTGGTGGAGACCGGTAACACCGATCGTGGTCTGGCCTTGTTGCAGCAGGCCGTGGTCAAGGCGCCACAAATCGCGGAGATACGCTATCACCTCGGCGTCGGGCTGCATAAGGCCGGCCGTAAAGCGGAGGCGAAGTCAGAGTTGAAGCGAACGCTGGATATGGCGCCCGATTTTTCAGAGGCAAAAGCGGCGAGAGCCTTGTTGGCAGAGCTGGAAAAATAACCGCGTTCCGCAAGCCGCGAATAACACATAACAGTCAAACCTGAATCTGTGGTTAAGCCACGGATTCAGGTCAAACACAACAACAGGATGAGGGAGTATGATTTGTCGTTTAGTAAATCCCATGATGCGTGGACGGGTGATTTTGTTACTGATGGTGAGTCTGGCGTTGGTGGCCTGCGGAAAGGCAGAGATCAGTGATGCGCAACATGTCATTCAGGCGAAACAATATCAGTCGAAGGGTGATCTTAAGGCGACGCTTATAGAATTGAAAAATGCCCTGCAGAAAAATGCGAATAACTCTGAAGCGCGACTCATGCTCGGTGAATTATATGTGTTGATCGGTAACGGTGCGGCCGCAGAAAAGGAATTGAACAAGGCCCTGCAACTCGGCGTGTCCAGCAGCTATGTGCAACAACTGCGCGGAAAATCCCTGTTGCTTCAAGGTCGCCATGCGGAAGTGCTGGCAATGCTATCGGAAATGGATGTCAGTTCGCAGCCGGATCTTCTTGTGTTGCGAGGCGAGGCCCAGCTTGGCCTGGGCCAGAATGATCTGGCAGCGGCGGATTTTAGCGAGGCATTGGTCAGCAAGGCGGATGATCCGGCTGCCTTACTCGGCCAGGCCAGAATGTATATTGCGGCGGGTGAACAGGAAAAGGCCGATCAAAAGCTTGAAAAGCTGCTGGCGATAGATCCCAAAAACGTCGAGGCATGGGTGTTGCGAGGTGATATTGCGAATCGGGCGCAACGACAGGATGAGGCGCAGGCGGCCTATCAGCGTGCAATCGACCTGGCGGCGGCCAATATCGTCACCCGTGCGGGAATGGCGGCGCACACCGGCCTCACAAAATTGTTGATCACGCAGCAAAAATTTGATGACGCGGCAAGCCATGTGGAGTATTTGCTGAAGGCTTCGCCCAACAATCCGATGCCGAATTACATGGCGGGATTGCTGGCCTATGAAAAAAAGGACTACACCAGGGCCCGCGATTATTTTCAGACGGTGTTGAAATTCTCGCCCGACCATATTCCCAGTGTGTTTCTGTTGGGCAGCGCCAATTACGCATTGGGCAATATGGAACAGGCAGAACAGCAGTTAACGCGGGTAGTGGGCGCAAATCCCTCCCTGTTGGCGGCACGAATGCTGTTGGCTAATCTGCAATTGCAGCGCTCGCAGACCGATCTGGCTCTGGATGTGCTGGAGCCTGCACTGGCACAGCGGCCGAATGATCTGCGGCTGTTGGCGATGGCGGGGCAGGCAGCCTTACAAAGCGGTGAGTTCGAAAAGGGCCGGGCATATCTGCAAAAGGCCATCGCCAGTCAGCCCGAGGCAGGGGCGTTGCGTGCCCAGCTCGCCGTGTTGCATCTGGCCGAGGGTAATGATGCGCTGGCCATTGATGAGCTGGAGCAGGCGGTTAAACTGGGGAATGCTCCGGCGCGTGAGCAATCCCTGCTGGCATTGGCCTACCTGAAGAATAATGATTTCGATAAGGCCATTGCGGCCGCCGAAGAGCTGGCCGCCCAGCAACCGAAAAGCGCCTATGCGCAAAACCTGTTGGGTGTCATTCTCAGCGCCAGGGGTGAGGTTGCGCAGGCGCGCACCGCCTTTGCCGCCGCCTTGAAACGTGAGCCGGATTTCACCCCAGCGACACTCAATCTTGCACGCCTTGACGTGTTGGCGGGCCGCTCCGATGAGGCGCGTGCGCGACTCGACGGGATTCTGGCAAAGGATGCAGACAATACCTCGGCCATGATGGCCCTCGCCCAGCTGGCGGATGCCGGGAATGATCGCAAGCAGGCCCTGGAGTGGCTGGAAAGGTCCCGAGCTGCGGATGCCAGGGCGTTGTCGCCACGGCTGTTGCTCGCACGCTATTATTCGCGCACCGGAAATCTCGCTCGGGCCGGTGAAATTGCGCGCGAGGCCGTTACTATCGACATCAACAACCCACAGGCGCTTGAGCTGATGGGCAGTGTTGAGCTGGCCGCGCAGAATTACAGCGCCGCAGTGAACAGTTTTAAAACGGTCGTAAAGCAGCAACCGACCGCCCAGGCCTATTATTCACTGGGCGTGGCCCAGTTCCGCGCCAACAATCTTGTCGCCGCAAAGACCTCGCTCCGGCAAAGCCTGGAGCAGCGCCCGGGTGATCTTCAGGCGTTATCCCTGCTGGCGCTGCTGGATGTAAAGACGGACGATATGACCGCGGCGCTGCGCAGTGTCGCGGTGATCAAAAAGCAGCATCCCCAATCGCCCGCCGGTTTTGTGCTGGAAGGTGATATACGCGCCCAGCAGAAGCAGAGCGCACGGGCAGCGGGTGCCTATGCCCGGGCCCGAGAGCTGGGTGCGGGTACACCGGTGTTGTTGAAAGAGGCTGCCGCCCTGCAGAGTAGTCAAGGCAGTGCTGCCAGCATAAAGCTGCTGTCAGACTGGGTCGCGTCGCATAAGGACGACGTAACCGCGCACTACGCCCTGGCAGCCGCCTATTCCACCGATGGTAAAAGGGTTGAGGCGATGAATGAATATCGACGCTTGTTGCAGGGTGCGCCGAAATTCGTCCCCGCACTCAATGATCTCGCCTGGCTGCTATATCAGAATAAGCAGCTCGATGAGGCTTTACTATTGGCGAATAAGGCCTACGAACAACGCCCGGATAGCGGGCCTGTGCTGGACACGCTGGGATGGATCAGATTTCAGCAGGGTGAGATAAAGCCCGCGCTGGAATTATTGCGCCAGGCCGCTGAAAAAATGCCGGAGTCCGGCGATGTGCAATACCATCTCGCCGCAGCCCTCGCCCAGTCCGGCAAAAAACCAGAGTCACGCCGCATCCTCGAACAGATTCTCAAAACTGGTGATACATTTCAGACACGACAAGAGGCACAGCAATTGCTGGAGCAGCTCTGATCCCACCCTGTAGGGTGGGCACGTTTTGTACCCACGCGGCTACTGATATACGGCGCAATGCCCTTCGGTTATTGGCGCCCTACGGGGTGGGATGGTGCGTAGGGCGCCAATAACCGAAGGGCATTGCGCCGCATGAACGATACCCACCCGAGGAGTTGCTGATTCCCGATGCCGGGATTGTGGACCATAAGGTTATATTCGAATTATCGTTACGCCGAACATACGGCGCAATGCCCGATGGTTATTGCGCCCTACAAACTAAGCTAGGTAGGGTGGGCACGTTTTTTGTGCCCACGCGGCCATATCCACAATCATTTTTCGTGTTCCCATACAGCATCACACGAATTCCCTACGCCATACGTCATTATCATTTTCAGCAATCCGCTCATCGATGCCGTGTGGGCACAAAAAACGTGCCCACCCTACCTGGCTGGTGATACATTTCAGACACGACAAGAGGCACAGCAATTGCTGGAGCAGCTCTGATCCCACCCTGTAGGGTGGGCACGTTTTGTACCCACGCGGCTACTGATATACGGCGCAATGCCCTTCGGTTATTGGCGCCCTACGGGGTGGGATGGTGCGTAGGGCGCCAATAACCGAAGGGCATTGCGCCGCATGAACGATACCCACCCGAGGAGTTGCTGATCCCCGATACCGGGATTGTGGGCCATAGGGGAGTGGCACTTACTTAAGGCCCGAATCCTCGTCATCCCGGGGAATGCCGGGGTCCAGACGCTACAATGGTAATAGCCAGGTAAGGTAGGCACGTTTTTTGTGCCCATGCGGCTACATCCACAATCATTTCTCGTGTTCACATACAGTATCACCCGAATTCCCTACGCCATATGTTGTTATCATTTTCAGCCATCGGCTCACCGATGCAGGGTGGGCACAACAAACGTGCCCCCTACCTGACTGACATACGGCGCAATGCCCTTCGGTTATTGGCGCCCTACGGGTTGTAGATTTTAGTCAGCACCCAGCACTATAAAATTCGGCGCAAAAAAAACGCCACCCGAGGGTGGCGTTTTTCTTATCTTAAGATCGAGATTTACGCTGCTTTACGACGTGCGCGAAAGCCCATACCGATTAGACCAAGGCCGATCAGGGCCAGGGTAGCAGGAGCAGGCACCGGCGTTACTGACTCAACCAGGACTACGAAATCGACGAAATCCCTGTCACCACCGCCATACAGGTCTTCCCAGGCCAGGATATACTCATTCGCGCCCCAAGGACCGGCGGCAAATGGTGCAATTTCAATTTCTTCACCAACACCCTGATAAGCGGCCATGTGATCGACGCCATCGGCGTTAAGATCGGTATCACTGTAGAACAGGTTCTGCCCATTGGCATTCAGATAGTAGGCAAACTTGTTGCCGGCGAAATCGATGCCGGTATCAGCAAAGTTCACATATACTGAACCGTCGGCCAGAATTGAAACCAGTGCCTGATCGCCAGCATCATTGGCGCCCGCGAAGAGCTGAATGTGCTGAGCGGTGACCTTGTCATAGATACCAAAGGTATTGGTATTGGCAAAACCAGCCAGCTCAACCACGATGGTTGAAATGCTGCCACCGGAACCGCCAACGCTCCAGTACGAGTCATTTCCATCACTCAAATAATCGGTTGTCGCATTGACGTTGTTGACGCCATCAGTAGCGATGCTATCAAGAACAGACTGTATCGCCACACCATCAGTTGCTACATCACCAAAGCTTACAGCCCATGATGAACCGCTGGCCAGCATTGCTGCTGCTGCGATTCCCATCAGTTTTTTGTTCATTTTGCCCATTGTCCTATCCTCTATGTTGCTTGATTGTGAAGCCATTCCATTAATTAAATGTCTCTCGGTGGATATGTAGCAACAGGCGTGCCAGTTTTGTAACTGATTGATATTAAATAATAATAAATATATTTTGGTGCGAGGAGGGCACGCATTGTAAGAAATTTCGACAATCCCATCTGGCCTTGACTTCTGGCATGCCTGCATGAGCAAGGTGAGATAAAATCAAATATTAACAATATGTTACGTTGTTATCCGGGCTTTATGGTGGGGATTGCCGGTGTGATTAGGGGATTATATGGTAATTCGTGGGTTGTGGCCGTAAGGAAACCCGACATATCCGCCAGTTCCAGGGCTCACACCGGGGATATAGATATAGAGGGGTAGTTTTTTTAAAAACGCTGTTTCCTCCCGGCCAAACCTGACCCGATACGCTGTCCGCCGGGGCCGGAACCCAGAGAAACTGACACGATTGTTTATTCTGGACGCCGGCCTTAATCCCCGAGGGTATTCGCCGGGATCACAAAGCTTCTGGGTTTTGGTCGGAATGACACTGATTGTGGGTCTGTGTCAGTGCCGGCGGTTCTGCCCGGTTAATAATTGGGTAATAATTTACTGATATTTTCAACGTAAAGACTTACCCTCCTGCGCCGATGTACAATGTAGCGGATTTTGTGTACTAACATTGTTGGGCTGGGTATTGAATATTCGTCCTGTAGATTGTTTTTCATGGTATTTTTCTGACCTGGATCCGTGGTTTAACCACGGATCCAGGTCTGAGTCAGATTAAATTAGGGATTGATTTATGGCCTTTTGTGATAAACGACGTATTGCCTCGCTTTCGATGCCGTCATCCGGCTTACTATCCGGTTTAAAATCCGGCCCATTATTGCTCACTGCAATGTTACTCATCTCACTAGTGTTTACCGCCGGTTGTTCCCAGCAACCCACCTTGCCGGCGGCGACATCGGGTGCAATCAGCACCGATTATCTCATCGGCCCCGGGGATTCCTTACAGGTGTTTGTGTGGCGTAATCCCGAGGTGTCGACCTCGGTGATCGTCAGGCCCGATGGGAAGCTTTCTACCCCTTTAGTAGAAGACCTGGTCGCGGCGGGCAAGACGCCCACGCAGCTGGCGCGTGATGTGGAGCGTGAACTGGCGAATTATCTCAAGGAGCCGCTGGTGACGATTATGGTCAGCGGTTTTGTGGGCCCCTATAGCCAGCAGGTCCGGGTCGTGGGAGAGGCTGGCAGGCCGCAGGCGCTGGCGTATCGTGAGCATATGTCGGTGCTGGATGTGATGATTGCGGTCGGTGGCCTCACCGAATTTGCCGCCGGCAATAAGGCCTCCATCGTCAGGAATGTTGAGGGCCAGCAGAAACAGTTTGGCGTGCGCCTGGATGATCTCATTCGCGAGGGGGATATCAGTGCCAACGTGCCCATATTGCCAGGCGATATCCTGATTATTCCTGAATCCTGGTTTTAGGCCCTGCGCGCCAGGTGTCGGTTGCTTCCTTTTCATGTCTGGCTCCTCTATCCATGATCCATCCCATAGCGATTAAGAAGTAATAATTAATGCAAGAGCTGATTGAACAATCATTGGGTTATCTGCGTGGTGCGTGGCGATTCCGCTGGTATATGCATTTCGTCGCCTGGCCGCTGTGTATTGCCGGCTGGATTGTGGTGCATCAGTTGCCGGATGAATACCAGGCCTCAGCGCGGGTGTATGTGGATACACAGTCGGTACTCCGTCCCTTGTTGAGAGGTTTGGCAGTTGAGGGCAACGTGGGACAGGAGGTGGAGCTGATGACCCGGACCCTGGTGAGCCGACCTAACCTGGAAAAGATAGCGCGGATGACCGACATGGATCTGACGGCCACCACGCCGGAACAGATGGAAGAGCTGCTGGACCGACTCAAACACAAGATTGTGTTGGCCGGCCATGGCCGGGAAAATCTCTACTCTCTTGCCTATGTCGATAAAGATCCCGCCCAGGCCAAGCAGGTTGTGCAATCGCTGCTGACGCTTTTTGTGGAGACCAGCCTGGGTGACAGCCGGAAAGATTCGCGCTCGGCGCAGGGTTTCCTGGACGAGCAGATAAAGGAATACGAGGCCCGCCTGTTTGCCGCCGAGGAAAAACTGAAGGAATTCAAACGTAAAAATATCGGCATGATGCCGACCGACGGCGGCGAGTATTTCTCACGCCTTCAGACCGCGATGACCCGCCTGTCCGGCGCTCAGCTCGAATTGAGCGAGGCCGTTAATCGGCGCGATGAATTACGCCGGCAGCTGCGTGGTGAGGAGCCGACATTCGGCATGGTGGCGCCACCAAAGGCGCAGACTATGGATAGCGCCCTGGATTCACGGATTCAGGGCCTGCGAATCCGGCTTGACGATCTGTTGCTGCAATTTACCGATAAGCATCCCGACGTCGCGGCGCTGCAACGCACCATCAATGACCTGGAAGAACAGAAGGCCGCGGAGATGGCGCTGATTCAGGAGAGCGCTCCCCAGGCCTCGAATAATCTCGATACCAATCCCGTCTATCAGCAGTTGAGAATCTCACTGGGCGAGTCCGAGGCGACAGTGGCCGGGCTGGAGGTGCGCGTGAAACAGTTTCAGTCCGAGGTGGAGGAGCTCAAGCAGGCCGTCGATACGATTCCGAAAGTCGAGGCGGACTTCAAGCGCCTGAACCGCGATTACGACGTCAACAAAAAGAATTACGACACCCTGCTGGAGCGGCGTGAAACGGCGAAGATGTCAGAAGACGCCGGCAAGGCGGGAGACAACGTCAAGTTTCGTGTGGTCGATCCCCCGTTTGTTCCCTCGGAGCCGGTTTCTCCGAACCGACCGCTGTTGACCAGCGTGGTCCTGGCCGCCGGCTGGTTGGCGGGGATCGCCTTCGCCTTCTTCATGTCCCAGGTCAGGCCCACCTATGACAGTGCGCGTACGGTACGCCATGAATTGGGTCTGCCGGTACTGGGTAGCGTGTCGCGTGTCTGGAGCGGCAAAGAGCGGCTCAAGCGACGCATGGAGGTGCTCGCCTTTGGCGTGGGAGGGCTTATGTTGATGTCCGTCTATGGCGCGTATATGGCCTACCAGTTGTTATCGGGAGGTGCAGCCTGATCGGCTGTTAATGACATGAGTTCCATTGAAAAATTTGTAGACAAACTCGGCAAGAAAGCGACGAGTGGCGATGCCGGCAAACAGGAGCCGTCATTTCCCGTCTCCGAGCAGGATATGCAAACCACTGCTGCCCAGACCCCCGGTCGACCGAGTCGCAGCGCTTCGCGTGAGGTGATAATAGATTTTGAACGCATTGCCGCACTGGGCATGCTGACCCTGGACCAGAGCAAGAATCAATTAGCGGAAGAGTATCGCGCCATCAAGCGCCCGCTGCTGAATAATGCCTTTGGCAAAACGGCGGCGAATATTCCCCACGCGAATCTGATTATGGTGACGAGTGCATTGCCGGGCGAGGGTAAATCCTTTTCCGCAATCAACCTGGCGATCAGCATGGCCACCGAGATGGATCGAACGGTTTTATTGGTGGAAGCGGATGTGGCCAAGCCCGCCGTCTGCCAGTACCTGGGTGTGCCGGAGCCGGAAAAGGGTCTGGTGGATTATCTGGCCGAGCCCAATCTGGATATCTCGGATCTGATGTTAAAAACCAACGTGCCGAAGCTGAGCATCTTGCCCGCCGGTCGACGCCACACCCATTCTACCGAGCTGCTGGCCAGCACCAACATGCGCAATCTCATGGATGAGTTGTCACAACGCTATCCGGATCGGGTGGTTATTTTTGACACGCCACCGCTGTTGTTGACCAGCGAGGCCGCGGTGCTGGCCGGGCTGATGGGGCAGGTTGTCCTGGTGGTGGAGGCGGGGAAGACACCGCAACCGGTGGTGAAAGACGCGGTTGCCCTGTTGGCGCCCAATCAAATCGTCGGTGTATTGCTCAACAAGAGCGAGCGAGGCATTGGCACCGGTTACGGGCTGTATGGGTATGGTGCGTATGGTGGTTATGGTGGTGGTGTGTGAGCCCTGGCTTGCTTACCAGGTCAAACCAGAAAATGTTAGTGGTGGGAGAGTTCAATCTGAATCCGTGGCTTAGCCGTGGATTCAGGTTAAATACAAAAATAGGCAGCCTTGGGCTTGCCATCATGCTCATGCCCAGCCTGGGGTTCGCCGCGCAATGGCGCCTGACGCCATCCATCGAATTGGTTGAAACCTATACCGATAACGTCACCCTCAGTAGCGATGCCAACTCGGAGTCCGACTTGATTTCACAGATCAATCCGGCGCTTTCATTAACCGGCAAGGGAAGAGAGCTGGAACTGGCATTTGACTATCGTATGCAAAATCTTTTTTACCTGGGCGACAGCGACCGTAACAACACCAACCACCAACTAAATGCGGGCCTCAAGGCAACGCTGGCGCCGGACTGGTTGTTTCTGGATGCATCGAGCACTCTGAGTCAACAGGTGTTGAGCCCGGATGACAATGTGAGCCTCGGCAACATTGGCGTGGTCAGTGGCCGCGAGGATGTGTTGACCACCAGGGTTTCACCCTACATCCAGACCCGAGTGACCCAGTGGACGGTCGCCGATCTACGCTATTCACAGGACAGCGTGAGCTATAGCGGCGAGATGGCGGAAGACAGCACGTCTGAACAGGTCAGCGCCAGTCTCCAGTCCGCCAAGTCCTTCGGCTCATGGACCTGGGGCGTGCGTTACACGGAACAGACTATCGATTATTCCGAGCTGTCGGTCACACAGAATCGTGAGGATGTAAAACGCCGCGATACCGTGCTGGATCTGGGCTATCAACTAAGCCCCAGGATTCGACTCACCGGACAGACGGGCTATGAGGACAATGAATACCAGTTAAGTGCTGACGCTGAGACACCCGAAGGGGAGTACTGGAGCCTGGGCACGGTCTGGACGCCCAGCTCGCAGACGTCGATCACCGCCTCCGGCGGACGTCGCTTCTTTGGCCGCACCTGGGCGCTGGACTGGTCACACCAGGCTCGTCGGCATGGCTGGCAACTGGCCTACAATGAAGACCTGTCATCACGTCGCGAACTGCAGCTGGAGCAATTCACTTTTATACGGGTTAATCCAGATGGCACGATTTACACTGATCCCATTACATTGAGTCCGGTCATATCTCAGCGAGATATACTCGTGGCAACCGACGAGGTATTCATTGAGCGGCGCGCC
The DNA here is from genome assembly GCA_032250735.1 of Gammaproteobacteria bacterium. Taxonomy (NCBI): domain Bacteria; kingdom Pseudomonadati; phylum Pseudomonadota; class Gammaproteobacteria; species Gammaproteobacteria bacterium. The sequence continues at coordinate 1,199 of JAVVEP010000026.1, read as the reverse complement.
AGCTTTCACTGGACGATGCGTCACCGAAAATCCACAAGCACCTTTCAGGTTAATCGCTCACGCAGAGAGTTTCAGGAGACCAGTGTTACCGAGATTACATCCGGCGTTGACCTTGGCTGGAATTTGCAAATATCCCGCAGCGAAGAATTTAGCGCCAATCTAGGCCGCCAGAACACCGAGCGAGAGATAGGCGATGACCGTTATACCATCGCCGGAGTCAGTTACGAGAAACAATTGGGAAAGAGCGTCAACTCCACATTTGAAATGCGCAACGTGCGTCGTAATGGCAGCGGGGCGGGCAATGATTACGTCGAAAATCAGCTGAGTGCCGGCATAACGATGCACTGGTAGCGATGATGCATACCTCTTCGCTTTGTTCGGTTGCGGCAGGTAGGAGGCCAGCCCCCTGGCCGATAGGTCGGGTTGGTGTGATCGTTGCGAGGAAATCGCCGAGAGGGCTCGGCTCCCACAGGGCTTTGCTCAGTCGTGTAGGGCGCCAATAACCGTAGGGCATTGCGCCGTATGTCCGTGGCTGATGGGTTGGGTTGGTGCGATCGCTGCGAGGAAATCGCCGAGAGGGCTCGGCTCTCACAGGGCTTTGCTCAGCCGTGTAGGGCACCAATAACCGTAGGGCATTGCGCCGTATGTCCGTGGCCGATGGGTCGGGTTGGTGCGATTGTTGAGAGGAAATCGCCGAGAGGGCTCGGCTCCCACAGGGCTTTGCTCAGTCGTGTAGGGCGCCAATAACCGTAGGGCATTGCGCCGTATGTCCGTGGCTGATGGGTTGGGTTGGTGCGATCGCTGCGAGGAAATCGCCGAGAGGGCTCGGCTCTCACAGGGCTTTGCTCAGTCGTGTAGGGCGCCAATAACCGTAGGGCATTGCGCCGTATGTCCGTGGCTGATGGGTTGGGTTGGTGCGATTGTTGAGAGGAAATCGCCGAGAGGGCTCGGCTCCCACAGGGCTTTGCTCAGCCGTGTAGGGCGCCAATAATCGTAGGGCATTGCGCCGTATGTCCGTGGCCGATGGGTCGGGTTGGTGCGATTGTTGAGAGGAAATCGCCGAGAGGGCTCGGCTCCCACAGGGCTTTGCTCAGCCGTGTAGGGCGCCAATAATCGTAGGGCATTGCGCCGTATGTCCGTGGCCGATGGGTTGGGTTGGTGCGATTGTTGAGAGGAAATCGCCGAGAGGGCTCGGCTCC
>JAVVEP010000025.1:2675-42267 GCA_032250735.1 Gammaproteobacteria bacterium | reverse complement strand
GGACTCGATTTCCCACCATGCTCGCTACGATTCCCATAGTCCGACAGGCTCCTAGTCAGCCGACAGCTCCACCAGCAGCTTGCCGTTATGGACCTCGACCCGGGTGAGTCGCTTGTTGATGAGCGCGGAGGATTGATCGTCCCTGAACACGTACAACGGCTGTTGATCAAGGAAGGAACGCAGCAACAGGCTGGAAATGCGCAGGGTTTCCTGACGCGCCATCTCCGGCATACCCGCGATAGTCAGTTCGCTCACCCTGGCCTGATCCAGATACAGGGCATTGTCCTTCGCCGAATAACGCAGCTTGCCGTCCACGGTGGTATCTCCGGTAACCGGATTGGCGCCCGGTAGCGAAACCGTGATCAGGGTCTTCAGGCCGATACGCTCGCTTCCCTCCTGCAGGATCACCTGCGGCTGCGCCAGCCGCACCGAAACAAAGGTCTCATCGCGTTGCACCGGGAAGGCAGCGGCCAGTCCCTGCTGTAGCGTCGCCTGATCCAGCTCCACCGTAAAACTCAGCGCGACACTGCTGCCGCTAAACAACAGCGCCGCGATGAGTGCGCCTGTCAGTGTGAGGTTGCGCATGGTCATTCTCCCTGGGTGGTGGTCTGTAAAGTGTGCGCGGATGATGCGTCAGGCCCGGGGCTAACGCAATGCACTAGGAGGCTGTCGGTTGCGTGCAGCGCTGGCGGCAATCCGCCTAAAACCGAACCGTGTCTAAAACTGATAGGACAGGCTGGTGTTGTAGCTGATATCGGTGTTGTCGATGGATTGGGGTGGGCGGCTATCGTGGGCGATATCCAGTGACAGCTTGAGGCTCAGATTCTCGCTCATTTTCACTGCCAGGCCGGCCTGCTCCAGGGCACGAAAATCACTACCATCACTCAGTCGTGGCTGATAATAAGTGGTGCTGACCAGGCTCAACTGACTGTTCAACACATGCTTGTAGACCAGATAGAGATTGGCGCGGACAAAGCTGTCACTGCCGTGATCGGTATACTCCGGCTGCTGCTCCAGGGTCTCGCGTGACCAGAAGGCGCCCGCGCCCAGATAGAGTCCCAGCCGCTCCGCCCTTTCCGCCAGGGTAAAACGCAGACCACCCCCCAGCAGACCGCGAAACGCCAGCCGGGCGAACTCATTCTCTTCCATCTGGGCAAAGGTCTCCCACGCGCGACGTGGCCGGAACTGCACCACGTGACGGGCATGGACGAAGGTCTTGTTGGTGTCGCGGACACTACTGCTCTCGGCATAATCGTAGGAGAGCACCATGAAATCCGTCATCCGATCCTGCTGCCATTGCAGGCGGGCATCCAGGCCTATTGCCTGCTTGTCGGTGTTGCCGCTGTTGCCGTTCAGACTCAGATCCAGATGACCACTCAGACCGTCCGCCGGCGGGCCCACGCGCATCGCCTCGACATTGACGATGGCGTTGGCATCGAAGGCAAAGCTGGCAATGAGGAGCAGAGCACCGCTGCGGACAACTCTCATCGGCAATTAACTGGCAGCGCGACTGGCCTTCTTGCGGTCGCTCTCGTTGAGGATCTTTTTACGCAAACGGATGTTGATCGGCGTGACCTCCACCAGTTCATCATCATCGATGAACTCCAGCGCCTGCTCCAGGCTGAGGTTGATGAACGGCGTCAGCTGAATATTCTCGTCGGTGCCGGAGGCGCGCACGTTGGTGAGCTGCTTACCTTTGAGACAGTTCACCACTAGGTCGTTATCACGGGCATGAATACCGATGATGCTGCCTTCGTAGACGTCGGTGTTGGCACCAATGAACAGTTTTCCGCGTTCCTGCAGATTCCACAGGGAATAACCCAACGCCTTGCCCTGGCCGTTGGAGATCAACACACCATTGGCACGCTGTCCATAGTCGCCGGACTTCATCGGGCCGTAATGGTCAAACACGCTATAGATCAGCCCGGAGCCCTGGGTGGAGGTGAGAAACTCGGTACGGAAACCGATCAGCCCACGCGCCGGCATGATGTAATCCAGCCGCACACGACCCTGGCCGTCTGGGATCATGTCTTTCAGCTCGCCACCGCGTGCGCCGAGTTTCTCCATCACAGTACCCTGATGCTCGGTCTGTACATCGATCGTGACCTGCTCGTAGGGCTCTTCCTTGGTACCGTCTGGCAAGGTGTGCAGGATGACCTCGGGGCGCGACACGCCCAGCTCGTAACCTTCACGGCGCATATTTTCGATAAGGATGGAAAGGTGTAATTCACCACGACCGGAGACCTTGAATTTATCCGGGTCTGCGGTCTCTTCCACACGCAGCGCCACGTTGTGGATCAGCTCACGCTGGAGGCGCTCACGGATCTGGCGTGAGGTCAGGTACTTGCCGTCCTGACCGGCGAAGGGGGAATTATTCACACCGAAGGTCATGCTCACCGTGGGCTCGTCGACAGACAACGGTGTCATCGCCTCTACATGCGTGGGATCACACAGGGTATCGGAAATCTTCAGCGGATCGAGGCCGGTGAAGGCAATGATGTCGCCGGCCTGCGCGGTCGGCATTTCAATGCGCTCCAGGCCCAGGAAGCCAAATATTTGCAGGATACGACCACGACGTTCCTTGCCCTCGGTATCCACAACGATCACCGGCGAGTTGGCCTTGACCTTGCCACGAGTGACACGCCCGATACCGACAACGCCGGTATAACTGTTGTAATCCAGCGCCGACACCTGCATCTGGAAAGGGCCGTCTGGATCCACATCAGGAGCCTTGACGTGCTTAACGATGGTCTCGAACAGCGGCGTCATGTCACCACTGGTGATATCGGACGTCAGGCCAGCGTAACCGTTAACCGCGGAACAATAGACGATGGGAAAATCCATCTGCTCGTCGGTCGCACCCAGGCGATCGAACAGGTCAAAAGTCTGGTCCACCGCCCAGTCCGGGCGCGCGCCGTTACGGTCAATCTTGTTCACCACCACGATGGGATTGAGCCCCTGGGCCAGCGCCTTTTCGGTCACGAAACGGGTCTGCGGCATGGGGCCTTCGGCGGCATCCACCAGCAGCAGCACCGAATCCACCATCGACATCACCCGCTCCACTTCGCCGCCGAAGTCGGCATGTCCGGGGGTGTCCACAATGTTGATGTGATAGCCGTTCCAGTCGAGGGCGGTGTTTTTGGCCAGAATGGTGATGCCGCGCTCTTTTTCGATATCGTTGGAGTCCATCACCCGTTCACCCACGTCGGCACGGCTGGTAAAGGTGCCAGACTGCTGCAGGAGCTTATCGACAAGGGTCGTCTTGCCATGGTCAACGTGGGCGATAATGGCGATATTTCGAAGTTTCTGAATCACGGGTGTCACACTCTCTAAAGGTTTTGTTCTAAACGATCTGTTCTAAACAGGGGTTCTGAACATGGGCCATGCACGAGACCGGCGGTCCCATGGATGAATAAGGGCGCGGATTATACCGGAAAAATCTGCCTTTAATGCACAAATCGTAACCAAATAAAAAGACGGCCCCAAAGGGCATAAAAAAACCGGCAGGGTTTCCCCGGCCGGTTTTTCAACAAATGTTGCTAAATATTAAATAAGGCTTACAGCTTTTTGAGCTTCAACTCGTCGGCAGTGGCCTTCACAAAGCCATATTTGGCGTAGATGTTCTGTGCCTCGGCGGTTGCCAGATAGTCCAGAAAGCGATCGGCATTTTTCTGGTTTTTTGCCTTGCTCAGCTTGCCAATGGCGTAGGCTACCTCGGCCTCCTTGTTGAGAGGGGCAGGTATGGTGACACCCTCGACATTGCGACCTTCATTAACGGCCTCCAGCACTTCGCTTGTCCACACGATACCCACATCGGCCTCGCCATTTTCGATGCGATGCGGTGTTTCGCGATGATGGCGTGTGGTGAACCAGGTCTTGCCGTCCACCGCCCAGCAGCCCTTGCACTCCTTGCCGCCGGTGACCTTGGCGTGCAGGCCCATGTCCTTCAGCATCTCTGAGCCATAGAACTTGAAAATACCCTCGGTCAGCGGATTGGGGTGAGACTGCACCAGGTCATCACGCCCCAGGTCTTCCGGCCCCTTGATGCCCTTGGGATTGCCCTTGGCCACCATCAGCTCCAGCTTGTTGTGGACATAGACCTTCCCTTCCTCCATCAGACCTTCTTTCTTCAGCTTTTTGAGGTGGGCGATCATGACGCTGGCATACAGGTCCGGTGTCATATTGGTGTCCTGGCCATTGATCTGGCCCTGCTTGAGGAGCTGGCCCTTGAGGATCTGGCCGGGTGGGATGGTTTCCACATAGACCGTCTTGATATCGCTGTTCTTGGACTGGAAGTCCTTGATCAGGTCCTCCATCACCATGAACTGATTGCCGGCCAGGTACATCACCAGGTCAGAGGTATAGGAGTCGCCGATTTTTCCGTAGTCGATCTTGCCGTCGACATGGAAGGTACGGTAATCGTGGCCTTCACCGGCATCTGCCGCGATTGCCGGCGAACCGACCAGCAGGGCGGGAACAAAGGCGGTGGCAAGCATTACCGGAAGCAGTTTACGTATTAATTTCATGCTATCTCTCTCCGTGTAGTTTATTAGAATGTTTCTTTGTATCTCGCTGTACGCAATAACCGCTTCACTCCTTTGTCGCAGCAATACAACTACCCCCTCGACGACAAAACACGGTACCGCGCAGCTGGGGCTAAATATCTGCCTTTTTTTTGCTAAATTCAAATCCTATTAATATGCACAGGTATATTCGCTAACCAGATATGATGCTGGCAACCGACCGGCCACGCTTAGCCGCGAGCCGCCGTTTCAGCGGTAGTGTATCGAGGCTATGATTCCTGGGTGTTCTCAATCCGCCCACCGGCCACGTACCGCCGGGTGGCACTGACCTGAATTTCCCCTGCTGACCAAAATCCGATATTGTGATATAAGCTTACGCGGTAACACCTGCTATAACGTAGCGACGCACGGAGGCAAACGCTATCAAACCTGAATACGGTGCGGACGACGCACTCTCACGCAGAATCTTTCGGGACAACCCACCCCCCGACGCCCTGGGCCTTGCAGCTCACCAGCCCTTTTCGCGCGCGGAATTTATCGCGCTGCAGAAAGAAAACCGGCACCTGCAACAAATCCTGCAGCTGTCCAGCGGTCTGCGACAACGCTTCGAGGCGCTCTATGACGCCTTCCCCATAGCCCTGCTCAGCCTCGATGCCGAGGACCACATCATCGAAGCCAACCTCAGCTTTGCACAGCTACTGGGCAGACCGCGTGCACAACTGATTGGTCAGCACCTGGGAAAGATGGTGGCCGAGGAAGACCACGCCAGCTTTATTCAACACCTGAACCACGTGCGCGGGCAGACTAGCGACTCACCGGCCCCTGAGCGCTGTGTGCTACATCTCATCGATGCCCATGGCCAACGCATCGAGGTGCAACTTGAATCCCAGCTCGTTGCAGGCCTCGCAGCGGCGACGCCGTCCAGCGGCATCTCGGCCAGAAGCCAGGCCCCTGCCGAACCCGCAGTGATTCGCATCATGGCAACCTCCATCCAGGACAACCCTGGCGCGCGCTGTCCGATCGAGCTGGCGTCCAGCAAGCTGCAACTGCAAAACGAGATCCGTCAAAGAGAACAGACCGAGAGGAAGAGCAGCCAGCGCCAGCAGGACCTTGCCCACGTTGCCCGCATCAACACCATGGGTGAAATGGCCTCCGGTCTGGCCCACGAGATCAATCAGCCGCTGACGGCGATCGCCAGCTACACACAGAGCTGCCTGCGACTACTGGGCGGCGATACACAGCAACAGGCGCAACTGCCCAACATCCTCAGGCAGATCCACATCCAGACACAGCGTGCCGCCAACATCGTCAAACACCTGCGCAATTTTGTCGCCAAGGGCACGCCGCACCGCGAGACCACCGAGCTGAACAGCATCGTGCGGCTGGCGGTGAGCATGGTGCGCAATGAGATCATCCACCACCAGATTGCACTCAACATCGACAGCCATCCCGCTCTACCACCCATCGAGGCCGATCCCGTGCAGGTCGAGCAGGTCATCCTCAATCTCTTGCGCAACGCCATCGAGGCGATGGATGCCGTGCCGGCCGAATCACGACGGCTGCTGATTACCGTGAACAGCCCCTCCCCCAGCCAGGTATCGGTCTCGATCAGCGACACCGGTCCTGGCATCACCGAGAATGACAGTCTCCAACTGGCCAGCGCCTTTTTCAGCACCAAGGAAACGGGCATGGGGCTGGGGCTCGCCATCAGCCGCACCATCATCGAGGATCACGGCGGCCAGCTGACGCACAGCGTCAATGCCGATGGCGGCGCCACGTTTACCTTCACCCTCAACGCCAACGGCACACCGGCCGCCTTCAATAACTCGCCACCGACATCATCCAACCCGGACCCTGCGGTCGAATAGTTTTGGCACATCTGGTATAAAGCGCTGCTGTGCTGTGCACGTTCTACAGCACACTGCGGCTATGTGGGGACCATCTATACAGTGGCGATCAGCGGTCCGATCAGACCTTAAAATACTGCCCTTTGTAGTGGCCCCCTGAACATTTCACCTTTTAACCAGACGTACGGTACCCACACAATGACATTCAAGATTCCCTCTCCGCTGTTCTATTTAGGCACCCTGCTCCTCTCCGCCCTGCTCGCCGGGCTGGCCTTTTGGCTGCTGCGCCTGCAGGGGCTCGACGCCAACAGCCTTGTGGTGCTCGGCGCCGGCGTGGTCATTGGCCACCTCATCGGCAGCTGCGTTCAGCCATCGGCGCGCCGTAGCAGCACAACCCAATCGACCCCGGCCAGCCACCAGGGCAGCGAACCAGTCCCAACCGGCGACAGCATCAGCCTCTATGTGGGCAACCTGGCCTACAACGCACAGCGCAACGCCTTGCGCGACCTGTTTGCCGAATACGGCCAGGTCAACTCGGTGCGCATCATGACGGATCGCACCACCCGACGCCCACGGGGCTATGGCTTTGTCGACATGGAGGCGAACGCTGGACGCAGGGCCATGAGCGCCCTGGATAACACCGAATTTTGCGGCCGCAACCTGAAGGTCAGCGAGGCCCAGCAGCGCGAAGAGAACCGGTAACGAGCGGACTCCCTGCCGGTCCGCGCCTTAACAATGGCCACCAGCCGTTGTTGGAAAAGTTGCGTGCCGGCCGTCGATATGACCTTTCTGTAACAGTGTCAAAGGCCGCGCGTCCTTACGTTATTAGGAAGGGTACCCGCGACACACCAGGAGCCGACACATGAACACACGGGCAGAGCTACCCCTGCAGGCGTCCATCGAAATGGATGGCCGCTCGGTCGACATCGAGATCAGCAAGGCCGCCCGCCAGGCGCTGGCCCAGCGCAGCACGCCGCTACTGGTGGAAATGGAACTGTATTTCAGCTGCCTGATCCGCAAACAGGTACGCTTTCGGGAGGCGACAGACCCGGCCGCCGGGCACAGTCCCGCCAGGGTCACGTTGAATGAACAACTGCAGGTCTGCTTTCGCCCGGTGATGACCCGTGCCTGCGGACGAGACTACGAGGGAGACGAACCACCCCTCACCGACTTCCCCATCGCCAACGGCCGCGCCTTCGTGCCACGCTGGCTGCATATCGACTACCGCAAAGGTCAATGGCAGGGCGAATTCGGTTACGCCCGCGATGCTGCGTAGGTCGCCATCGCAGACCCTCAGCCGAGTTACCCAAGCGCAACGGGCGGGCATTTGGTAAAATGCCGCCCATGACCGATACCGACATCCTCCCCCAGACCCTCTGCGAATTCCTCAGCCAGACCGGCGCCCAGATCCAGTTTTACGACATAGGCCGTCGCGTGGTCGAGATCACCCACGACGACATGCTCGCCATCGAGCACCAGCAGCGGCCCTATCCGCAGCCGTTCTTGCGCCACGCCTGGCTGGGCGTGCTGTTTCACTATGATGATGACAATAATGATGCCGAGGCTAAACCCGCCAGCGACAGCCACCAGATCTGGTTTCTGAAATTCCCGCTGGATGAACAGGGGCTACTGAGCCAGGACGCGCGCAACGACTTTCTGCGCCGCATCATCGAAACCCTGGCCGAGCAGACCCTGGCCCAGCACAACGCCCGGCTCGCGGCGACCGCGGGCGACAGCGCCAAACCGACCGCCCCCGACATGCCGGAAGACAATCCCCACGGCTTCACCCCGCGTGACGATCGCATGGCCAGCTTCCACGCCAAAATCGCCCGCAAACTGGGGCTGGGGTCCAGCCAGTATTACTCCCATGCGGCCGACTATTTCACCGGCCGCACCGGTTTCGAGCAGTGGAATTTTGTCGGCCTGCAAGGCATCGCCGACGTCGCGGCCCGGCTGGACGAGGGCGACAATCTCAACACCCTGATCAAGGCCATCCCGCAGCTGCCCATCACCCCCTTTGCCGCACTCTGTAGTTGCCTGGAAAACGAGGCCATCGCCCCGCCGCTCAGCGCCGCGCTGAGACTGCGTCTTGCGCACGACCTGCAGCACGACGAGGCCGTCGCCGCCACTGGCGTGGCCGCCGCACTGCGCGGTCTGTCCCACGGCCAGGATCAGCAGGCCCTCGACGACGCCCTTCGCGCCACTCTCTGTTCCACCCCGGCCAGCGACATCGGCCGCCATGTGGAGGTGCTGGCCACCATCGCCGGCCGCGCCTGGCATCGCCTGGAGCAGGCCGACATCGCCCGCGCCTTTCTGCTCAACCTGGCCCGTTGCGATGCCGGCCAGACGGCCTTTGACAACATCATGGCCGACCTGATGTTTATTCCCGGCCTGCGCAAGCCGCTGCTCGACGCGTTACGCCGGCTGCGCGAAGACAACGAGTGTTCGAGCCAGGAGGCTGCTATCATCGACCGCTTTTTCCAGTCCCTACAACTTTAGCCTGCACATTTAGCCCGCCGATCCAGCCCGGAAAAATTATCTGCGCCGTTGTCGTCATTCAGGTCTTTATGGGCTAAAGATTTCAGGTGCCCTGGGTATACGGGCCATCCATACCGGCAGGGCCGCCACCAACCCCGCCATTACAGAACAGGAATCAACATGAAAATAGGTACCCCCCTTTCCGATACCGCCACCCGCGTAATGCTGCTGGGCAGCGGCGAACTGGGCAAGGAAGTCATCATCGCCCTGCAACGCCTCGGGGTGGAGGTGATCGCCGTGGATCGTTACGAAGATGCCCCGGGGCATCAGGTGGCGCATCACGCCTTCACCATCGACATGACCGATGGCGCCGCGCTGCGGGCGCTGGTCGAACAGGTAAGGCCGCACCTCATCGTGCCGGAGATCGAGGCCATCGCCACTGACATGCTGGCGGAGATCGAGGCCGAGGGTCTGGCCCAGGTGATCCCCACAGCGCGCGCCGCCCAGCTCACCATGAACCGCGAGGGTATCCGGCGGCTCGCCGCCGAACAGCTGGAGATCCCTACTTCTCGTTACTCCTTTGCCGAATCGCGTAATGAATTACAGATGGCCATCGACGGCGGGGTGGGCTATCCCTGCATCGTCAAGCCGGTGATGTCGTCCTCGGGCAAGGGCCAGTCCACCGTGCACGGCCCCGATGAGGTGAGCGCCGCCTGGGACTACGCCGTCAACAACGGCCGCGTGCCGCAGACCCGGGTCATCGTTGAGGAAATGATCAAGTTCGATTTCGAGATCACCCAGCTGACGGTCCGCGCACTCAACGCGCAGGGTGATATTCAGACCTATTTCTGCGATCCCATCGGCCACCTGCAACAACACGGCGACTATGTGGAGAGCTGGCAGCCACAGGCCATGAGCGACAAGGCCCTGGCCCGCGCCCGGCAGATCGCCAAGCAGATCACCGACAACCTCGGCAACACCCTGGAAAACAACGATCTCAACGGCCGCGGTCTGTTCGGTGTGGAGCTGTTTATCAAGGGTGACGAGGTCTGGTTCAGCGAGGTCAGCCCGCGCCCGCACGACACCGGCATGGTCACCATGGTGACCCAGGCGCAGAACGAATTTGAACTGCACGCCCGCGCCATTCTCGGCCTGCCGGTCGACACCCGCCTGCGGGAGCCCGGCGCCAGCGCGGTGATCTACGGCGCCCACGAGCAGTCCGGCATTGCCTTCGAGGGCGTGGACCACGCCCTGCGCATCCACCAGACCGAGTTGCGCCTGTTCGGCAAACCCGAGGCCTTCGAGCGCCGCCGCATGGGGGTGGCGCTGGCCTATGGCAACTCCGCGAACGACGCCCGCACCCGCGCCAAACACGCCGCGGCACTGGTGACCCCGGTGCAAAAGTAGACGCCTGAAATATGAGCCGTCTGATCATCCTGGTTGCGGTTGCGCTGCTCGCCTGGCTGCTGGTGCACTGGTTTGTGCGCACCCCGCCCAAACAGGTAGTCGCCACCGCCAAGCGGGCGGCGCTGGTGGCGGGGCTGGGCGTCCTGGTGCTGCTCGCCGTCACCGGTCGCCTCAACTGGCTGGTGGCGGCGGGTGCCGCCAGCCTGCCGTTTCTGCGCCGCGGCTTTATGCTATTTCGCTATCTGCCGATGGTCCGCGGCCTGTTTGGCGGTGCTACCCGCCCGCCGGGGGCCGGGGCCGGCCACGGCTTTGACCGACACAGCGCGCCGTTTTCGACCCTGGAAACCCGCTTCCTGCGCGTCAGTCTGGACATCGCCACCGGCAATCTGGATGGCGAGGTACTGGAAGGCGCCTATGAGGGCCAGTTCCTCAGCCGGATGCCACTGGACCAGCTACTGGCCCTGCTGGGCGTCTGCCAAACCGAGGATCCCCGCTCCGCCGCCCTGCTCAACGCCTACCTGGACCGCCATCACGCCGGCTGGCGGGCGCAGGCGGGGCCACAGGGTGGCCAGCGTGAGCGCAGCACTCCCCCGAATCACGCCATGTCGCCCGCCGAGGCCCGCGACATCCTGGGCATCGATGCCGGGGCAAGCAGGGAGGAGATGCTACAGGCCCACCGCCGGCTGATTCACAAGCTGCACCCGGACCGCGGCGGCTCCACCTACCTGGCCGCCAAGATCAATCAGGCCAAGGATTGTCTGTTGAAACAGTAACCGCTGCGTGCATTTGCCCGCCTCCCAAAGGAGATAATTGACTACTTTACTTGGTTATAGGCTATAATCCCCGCCAGACAGTAATTAGCGCTCGCTTTAGCCCCCGGTAACATCCCCTGTTTCTAACAGCCTTTTTTGTTTCAAACAGCCATTGAGCAAAAGTCAGCACCCTACCAAGACCCTTTTGGAGTTAATCATGCAAGTAGAACTAGATGGCAAAATCATCCAACTGAGCGAGGCCGGCTGGCTGGAAAACCTCAATGAATGGAGCGAGGCGCTCGCCTATGAGATCGCCAAGAATGAGAAGGTCGAACTGACCGATGAACACTGGGACATCATTAATCTGGCCCGCGCCTATTTCGAGGAAAATGGCCGGGTGTGCGAACCCCGCGCCTTTTCCAAACTCATGAAAGAGAAATACGGCAAGGATCGTAGCGACAGCAAATATATCTACAACCTGTTCCCCTACGGCCTGATCAAATCCGCCAACAAGATTGCCGGCCTGCCACGCCCCAAAGGTTGCAGCTAGACGTCTGGGTTGCCTGGGTTAAACACCGCGCGCAGCCGCCCTGCCAACAAAACCCCGCCGGAGCGTTCCGGCGGGGTTTTTTTATGTCCCCCAGTTCTCCAGACGCACTATCACCCCCTCCCATCTATCGATATATTTTTTCACCGGCTCTCAGACCACAAAGCTTTGTATCAAACGCGATTCCACCGTAGGCTTAAGCCGTATTTCTCGCCGCATTTGTGGCCGCCTTAATAGATAGCGCGACGGGCGGCGGAGAGAAATGGGACTCGCTAAGGAATCGTTACCACATGACACCGGTTTTTGCCCCATGCCCTGGTTTGTCTTTGGCCCAATGCCGTGCGCCACGCTGCGCCGCGCTGTGGCGAACACTGATCCCCGGACTCTGCGCGGCCAGCCTCTTCGCCCCACCCCTGCAGGCCGGCGAGGCCGAAGACAGGCAAAGCACCGACCTCCTCCCCCGCATCCTCATGCTGGAACCCCTGGACGTATATCAGGATGCCGCCGCAGAGGGCGTGACCCAGCTGGCCAACTGGCTGGACAATTTTTTTGCCAACGATCTGGTGTACGACGAACATCAGAAAAGCCATGTCAAACTGAATCTGGTGCAGGTCACCGAAGAAGGTTACGAGCCCCGTTACGAGGTCAATCTGCAGGGCAAGCTGACCCTGCCCGATACCGAGGACCGGCTAAAGATTTTGCTGGAGAATGACCCCGAGGAAGACGCCGAGCCCGTCAGCACGGTGACCCAGGCCGTCGAATCGACCCGGCAGTCCCTCGGCCTGCGCTATATCCAGTACACCTCCGACTGGTTGCTGGCCCACACCGATGTCGGGATACGCTATCGTTCCGGCTTTGACAGCTTTGCCCGTTTCCGCCTGCGCGGCCTGTACGCCGCGGGTGACTGGCAATTCCGTCTCGCCGAGACCCTCTTCTGGCGCGACTCCACCGGCGCCGGCGAAACGACCCGGCTGGACATCGAGCGCCGCCTGAGCCGAAAAGATCTATTGCGCTCCACCAGCCAGGCCACCTGGATGAACGAAAGCCGCCAGTTCGACATGGGTCAGAATTTCTACCTGATCCACGACATCAATAAATACCGCGGCATCATCTATCGCGCCGGTCTAACTGCCGTTAGCGAGCCCGATACCCATACCACCGCGTACATACTGTCGATCCAGCTGCGTCAGCAGATTCACAGCAACTGGCTATTCTTCGAGATCAATCCCCAGATCCTCTATCCGGAAGAGGATGATTTCCACGCCCGGCACTCCCTGAGCTTCAAACTGGAAATGGTGTTTGGTGGTAGCTAGATTCCAGATAGTTTGTTAGACGCTCAGGTATTGCCTGACCCGCCAGGCGAATCGAAATACAAGCCCGTTAGACCTGCCGCCTTCACCGCAGAGTTCGGAAATAGAGTCGTGACAGCACCTCGGGTAGACGACTGACATTGTCCAGTGTCTGGTAACGATGCCTGCCAAAAATCCCCTCGATGGTCGCGTCCGAGCGGGCATCCAGATTGACGCAAAAGGGCGTAATTTCAGCACGGGCCAGCCCTTGCACCGCATGCCAACTATCCTTGCGAAGATAGTCCTGATCGAACACATCAATATCAGACGGGACCCCATCGGTAATCACCAGCAACAGTTTCCTGCGTTGAGGCTGGGTGGCCAGCTGCTGGGCACAGTGTCTGACGGCTGTCCCCAGACGGGTCGAATATTCCCCACTGATGGCCGAAAGGCGTTGCCGCGTTTGCCTGAATGGCTCAGCGAACGTCTTAAAATTTCTGATCTTCACCTGATGCCTGCCATCAGAACAAAAACCATAAATGGCAAACTGCTCATCCGCCAGAGACAATGCCTCGCCCAGCAATGCCACTGAGTTGCGCAACAACTGATGCAGCGGTGTCATCGTACCCATCAATGGCTCATTGGTAGACTCGGAAATATCCAGCAGGATGCAGATGGCAGGCTTATGGTCCGCCTGCAGCCTGTTGCGCATGAAAATGCGCGTATCCGGTATCTCCCCACATCTGAGCGCAACCATGGCGCTGAGCATGGGTTCATGCTCAATATCATCCCCCTCTTCCCGTTTTCGCAGACGCTGGTGTTTTTCCAGTTGGACTTTTCTGGCAAGTCGTTTCAAACGCTCAAGTATTTGCCTATAGTCTCGGTAAATCCTGCTGATCACCTCTGCCGAACCGGGACCAGCCTGATACTCGGTCACTGTACACCAGCCTTGCTTGAGGATCTGGCTGCGATAATCCCACTCCGGGTAAGACAACCGAGCTAGCACCGTCTCCTGATTTACATCACTACATTCCAGGTCATGACCCTGGTCGCGCTGCAGCAGATAACCCTCATCACCGCGAGCTGATGACATTGCCAGCGCCAGAGACAGCCCAGCTGTCCGCTCAATAAAGCTTGTGTTGTGCATGGCGCTTGCCGGTGACAACTGCACGCTATCGCCATGCTGGTGAGTTGATTGCTGTTTTTGCCACAGGCTACGATTATCGTCGCGATACATTACCGCCTGCTCGTAACGCCCGGTATTGAACGGGATGCGCATCTGGCCCAGGTCATTGGCCAGCTGAAGGCCGATCCCTAACACGGCCTCTGCTGTATTATCCTGTTCAAGCAGATCTCGTATAAGTCGCCTGCCTTTGTTAACCCAGGCATGCCCATCCCTGCATTCATGAGCCAGCACCCCGCGCGATAGTCGGAGCATCAACTGCGGGGCCACAGATGAGTGCTGCTCATTATCCCCATGAAATGCCAGCCACAGGTTGCGAAGACCAGGAAATTGCTTGATGGCCAGCAATTCAACTCGCAGATCCTCGACCAGGCCGATCAGGCTGCGCTGTGTCAGATTGAGATTGCCTGGATCGAACGGAGAATTACCGTAAATCGTATGCGCGGCGGCATGACAGGCCGCGGCACGGTAATAAAGTGAGTGAACCCGGCAGACCTTAACTATGGCCGGCAAAAAGATATCGGTAGCATCGACATAACTCAGCAACTCCAGGTTATGTTCATCAGCCAAACATTCGTGCAGGTCAAAGCGCATACCCCACAATGCCCGCAGATACCACTGCGTTGCCTTTTTGTGTGACTGTAACGTCAGAAGCCGTTCCACAAAAGACACATCATGGAATATTGTGAATGGGTGTCGGCGGCTGGCGCAATCCCATCAACCTGTTATACAGCGGCCCTGGTTTACTGATGCGCAGTGTCGGTGTCTTCGTTCGGGATACCATTGATCGGACATTCGGCAGTGCCGACGGTTTTCCGCGTTATGGCCTCAACATTG
This sequence comes from Gammaproteobacteria bacterium, assembly GCA_032250735.1. Classification (NCBI taxonomy): domain Bacteria; kingdom Pseudomonadati; phylum Pseudomonadota; class Gammaproteobacteria; species Gammaproteobacteria bacterium. The sequence goes on along the minus strand of JAVVEP010000025.1, from coordinate 27,404 downwards.
TCTTTGGCCTTTTGGGGATCAGTGACCCACGTGCGATAGAATTCATATGGACACTCAGCAACCCCCTCGCTGCCATCACCGGAGTTAATCTTGCCGGTATAGCCGCGATGCAGCAGCTTGAACAGGTGGTTTTGTGACTGCCAGGTCTTACGGGCATCGCGAATCTGGGAAACGGATAACTCGGCATATTGGATACCGTATTCTTCTTCTCCGCACTCGCCCAGCGTCCGCCCATCAAAGCCCACAATTGCCGAATGCCCGAAGTAGGAATAGACCCCATCGAACCCTGTGGCATTGGCCACCGCAACATAGGTATTGTTCATCCATGCCATGGCCTTGGCCACCATCACCTGCTGCTCTTTCGAGGGATACATATAGCCCTGGCAGCGCACAATGAGTTCAGCACCGCGCATGGCACAGTCACGCCATATTTCCGGATAGTTTCCGTCATCACAGATAATCAGACTGACCTTTAACCCTTTCGGCCCCTCGGATACATAGGTACAGTCTCCGGGATACCAGCCCTCCACCGGACACCAGGGCATAATCTTGCGGTATTTCTGCACAATTTCACCCTGATTATTCATCAGAATAAGTGTGTTATAGGGCGCCTTGTTCGGGTGCTCTTCATGCTGCTCACCCGTGAGTGAGAACACGCCCCAGGTGTTGGCCTTTCTGCAGGCCGCAGCAAAGATCTCGGTCTCTTCTCCCGGGACGGTAGATGCCGTCTCATACATCTCTTTCGCGTCATACATAATGCCGTGCGTGCTATATTCGGGGAAAATCACCAGATCCATGCCGGGCAGACCCTGCTTCATCCCGACAATCATGTCAGCGATTTTTCTGGCATTATCCAACACCTCCGCCCTGCTATGCAGGCGAGGCATTTTGTAATTTACAACCGCCACACCGGCGGTATCGTTACTGGATGAAATATCACCGTGTCTCATTTTCTGCTCCAGAATGACCAGCTATAGTCGAATTGCCTAAACGGACAAATATTTACTGATCTGCGCGGTATCCACATTCTCCCGCAGATCTTCATGAATGAAATTTCCCTTATCAATAACAATAATCCGATCGGCGATCGCCATGGTAAAACTCAACACCTGCTCGGAGACAATGATGGTGATATCACGAAGCTTCTGGATTTCATTCAGGATGTTCGCAATATCTTTTATGATTGACGGCTGAATACCTTCCGTAGGTTCATCCAGCAACAGCACCTTGGGATTGGTTACCAGCGCACGGGCGATTGCCAGCTGTTGCTGCTGACCGCCGGACAAGTTGCCGCCTTTTCGGTGACGCATCTCATGCAGCACCGGGAACAGGGAGAAAATGTCATCAGGTATTTGCTTCAGTCCTGAAACCTCCATTCCGGTTTCAATATTTTCCTTGACAGTAAGGTTGGAGAAAATCATCCGTCCCTGAGGCACATAGGCAATGCCGTTAGCCACCCGCTGATAGCTTTCATTTGCAGTAACATCTTCACCATCAACCTTGATGCTGCCTTTACCTGCTTCAAGTATTCCAATCAGCGACTTAAACAGCGTGGTCTTGCCCATGCCATTGCGGCCCATGATTGCCAGGGTTTCATTCTTTTTTGCCGCAAAGCTGATGCCGTGTATAACCTCACTCTGCCCGTAACTTACGTGAAGATCTTCAACTTCAAGCATAAAATTCTCCCGGTTAATGACCTAAATAGACTTCAATGACTTTCGGGTCATTTTGCACGGACTGCATATTTCCCTCAGCCAGTATTTTTCCCTGATGCAATACGGTGACCTTGTGCGCGATTCGTTCTACAAACTCCATATCGTGCTCAATAACCAGTACAGATCGGCCCTTGCAGATTCGCTTCAGCAGCTCGGCTGTCAATTCACGTTCCTTTACACTCATACCAGCCACCGGCTCATCCAGCATCAATAGCTGTGGATCCTGAATTAACAACATGCCAATCTCCAGCCATTGCTTCTGTCCATGGCTTAACAATGCCGACTCCATATTCAGCATATCCTCAAGAAATATCTCAGCAGCCACTTCCTTGATCCGCGTATCCACCTCTTCATCGCACTTAAACATCAGCGAGCCAAACACACCGCGACCACGCGGATATGAGATTTCCAGATTCTGATATACGGTGAGATTTTCATAAATGGATGGCGTCTGAAACTTTCTCCCTACACCGGCATGTACGATCTGATGTTCGGCCAGCTTGGTCAGCTCACGATTATTAAACTTGATGCTGCCGGAGGTTGATTTGGTCTTGCCGCAAATCAGGTCCAGCACCGTCGTCTTGCCTGCACCATTCGGCCCGATGACAACGCGCAATTCATCCTTATCCACATAAAAATTCAAGCTATCAACTGCCTTGAAGCCGTCAAATGATACGGTCAAATCTTCTATAGCCAGCGCGAAATCGGTGTTACTCATTGCATTTACTCCTGATATTTCGGCTATTCACCGGAGACTTCTGCTTTAACTAGACGTTTTTTATCCAGCATAGATCTTACTACTCCGATATATTTCATATTTTGAATAAACCCAAACAGCTTGCCGCCATGCTTATCCCAGATACCTGCCAGACCATTTGGGAAATACATCACCACAGCAATGAACAGCGCACCCATCAGATACAACCAGAGCTCGGGGAAAGTCTCAGAAAAGATGGTTTTGCCGTAATTGACCAGCAGAGTGCCGTACACCACACCAATCAACGACATGCGCCCACCCACTGCGGCAAAGATCACCATTTCAATTGAGGGCACGATCCCGACAAAGGATGGCGACATGAAGCCAACCTGCAGGGTAAACATCGCCCCACCAATGGCAGAGATTATTGCCGATATACAGAACACAAAAATCTTGAAATTAGAAACGTCGTAACCGGAGAAGCGCACGCGATCCTCTTTGTCCTTCATCGCCAGCAGCAGGCGGCCAAACTTACTGGTCAGGATAAACCGGCTGAGCAGTATCACCGAGAACAGCAGAATGGCATTAACAAAGTACAATATATATTTCGCCGAATCTTCCCTTATGTCCCATCCATGCAATGTTTTCAGGTCGGTAATACCGTTAATCCCACCGGTATAACCCTGCTGACCGACGATCAGCACCGTCAGGATCAGGGCGATAATCTGCGTGATAATCGCAAAATAGACCCCGCCAACCCGGCGCTTGAACATTGAATAACCGATAATGAATGCGAACACTGCCGGCACCAGCAATACTGCCAGCACGGTAAAACCGAAACTGTTGAACGGTTCCCAGAACCAGGGCAACTGGGTTAACTGGTTCCAGTCCATAAAGTCAGGGATGCCTGGTGTCGACTGAATTTTTGTGGACTCAGGATCCGATGCCTCCAGCTTCAGAAACATCGCCATGCAATACCCGCCAAGCCCGAAAAACACACCCTGACCCAGACTGAGTATCCCACCGTATCCCCACAACAAAACCAGGCTCACTGCTGCAAAGGCATAGGTTAAATACTTGCCAACCAGATTCAGTCGGAACAGGTCCAGCATCATTGGCAAAATCAACAAGATTAACGCGGCAAGTATCGCCATGCCGATTGCACCGTTTTTTCCGCCCAGCAATCTGTCATATACAAAACCCATAATTGTCTCCTGAATAGTCTACTTACGCACTTTTGAGGCAAACAGGCCTTCTGGACGTAGCATCAAAAATATGACAATCGCGAGAAGGGTAAACACTTTCGCCATTGAACCGCTGATAAAGAATTCCAGAATGGATTGAGCCTGGGCAATTGAAAATGCCGAAGCAATCGTGCCATATAGACTGGCCGCACCACCAAACACCACCACCATAAAGGTATCCACGATATACAATGAGCCTGTGGTCGGACCCGTCGAAGCAATGGTGGTAAATGCCGCGCCTGCTATACCGGCAATCCCGCAACCCAGTGCAAAAGTCAAGCGATCGACTTTTTTGGTATTGATACCCACCGCACCGCTCATTACCCGGTTCTGTGTAGTGGCGCGCACCCGCAGGCCCCAGCTTGATTTAAACATCAGGTAAAAGACGGCCAAGGTAACAAACGTCGTCAGCCCCAGCACAAACATGCCGTTGATAGGAATGTCGATAGATTCTATCGGTTGATACGAGCCCATTAGCCAGTCAGGCAATGTTGGGCTGACTTCACGCGCCCCAAAGATTGAACGAAACCCTTGTTGCATGATTAAACTTAAGCCCCAGGTCGCCAGCAATGTGTCCAGGGGTCTTTTATAAAGGTGCCTGATCAATGCGAGCTCTGCCAGATAACCCAACGCTCCTGCAACCAGAAATGAAAGTGCAATGGCAAATATAAAATAGTACTCCACGAACCCGGGGAAATATTCTTCGCTTAACACCGAGATCAGGTAGGTTGTATAGGCCCCTACCGCCATAAACTCACCATGGGCCATGTTAATAACGCCCATCTGTCCAAATATTATTGCCAGCCCAAGCGCCATTAATAACAGCACACTGAACAGACTCAGGCCGGAAAAGCCCTGCATCGCAAAGATCGATAATAATTCCTGCGCTGTATATTCACCCATAACTATTACTCCGGCATCGTTTCCTGAATTACCAAACAACCATTTGATGTCTTCTTGCCTTAAGCAGGCTGGCACCCTGCCAGCCTGCACTGTCAATGCACTACTGTTTATTGATAACCTTCAGGAAATGGATTCGGTTCAATCAGATCAGAAGTAAACACAATTGTCGCCTGCCCATCCTTATTCCATTTAGCTACTCGTGTCTTACTCCACAAATGATGGTTAGGATGTAGTTTTACATAACCTTCTGGCGCAGTCGTAAGCTCAATACCGCTTGTTTCAGATGCCTTAACCACCTTGTCCACATCAAAACTGCCCGCCTTTTCAACAGCAGCCTTCCACAACCATGGCCCCAGGTAGGCAGCCTGTGTTACATCGCCTATAACACTGTCATCACCGTGCATGTCCTTAAAGGCCTTCACAAACGCCTTGTTGTTTTCATTATCCTGACTTTGGAAATACTTCATTACCGAGTAGAAACCTTCCAGGTTTTCTCCACCGATACCCAGCACTTCATCTTCAGTAACCGACAGCGTCAGCAGGGTCTGCTTTTGGCCAGTAATGCCTGCTGCTTTCAACTGCTTGAACCAGGCCACATTACTACCACCTACAACCGCAGCGTAAATAACATCGGGCTTTTTAAGACGAATCTTGTTGATAACCGACCCAAACTGCGTATTGCCAAGCGGCTTGTATTCTTCACCAACCACTTTTCCGCCAAGCACATTCTCTATGTGCTTGCGGGCAATCTTCATGGATGTACGCGGCCAGATATAATCAGAACCGATCAGGTAAAAGGTTTTTGCACCCTTTTCCCTGGCCACCCAATCAAGGCCCGCAAGAATCTGCTGGGTAGCTTCCTGACCGGTGTAAATCACATTATGTGACTGCTCTAGTCCTTCGTAAAAAGTCGGGTAATAAAGCAAGCCATTTTCCTTCTCGAACACAGGTAATGCCGCTTTACGTGATGCTGACGTCCAGCAACCGAATACCGCGGCCACCTTATCCTTCACCAGCAATTTACGGGATTTTTCTGCAAACGTAGGCCAGTCACTGGCGCCGTCTTCCTGGATTATTTCAATCTTCCTTCCCAGAATGCCGCCCATGTCATTGATCTGCTTGATCGCCAGTTTTTCAGCTTCCTGTGCACCTGTTTCACTGATCGCCATCGTTCCGGTCAGCGAGTGCAGAATACCCACCTTCACGGCTGCATCAGTAACTGCCAGGCCGGTGTCATTCACACCGGCGGATGCAATGCTGATATTACTGGCCAGCGTTATGCCTAACGCCACGCCTATTAACTTACGCAATCTTGATATCGCGAGATTGGATTTCATTTATTTACCCTCAAGTGTTTTACGAGATTCTTCCTGCTGGTACTTCCATCGTATAAATCAACTTATGCAACGGAACCCTGAAATCATCCAATGCAACCAGTGTGCCAACAAGATTGTGTGCCCAGGAATATTGTTGATATGACGAAAGATCATGGAGTTAGCCGTGATTTTTGTATCGTCCAGCCTCATGACAGAACAATCATTGGCCTTGATCCATATAAAACAGATTCTTTATTCGTTTGTGCTGCACGCTTATGCAGCATGTTTATTTTTCTTTGTCTCATATCAGTGCGCCACTTCAGTTCACTCAAAAAAAAACGCCGAACATTGGATGTTCGGCGTTTCAAATATTTAACAGTAGTATCGGAATATGAAAATCTATCGCTTCACTTCACCCCAGCATCCATGGGCGACTGCCCTGCCTGATTTGCTGGTACGCACCCTTGCTCTTTTCTTCCTGATGATGCCCGCAACCAGGATCATTACATTCGTGCCTACGTGTAATCCTCTTTGGATCAAAGATCGCTTTTTCATTGCGCTCTCGCGCCTTACGCTCATTCGCTTTCAATATCTGCAAGCGGGGCGCAGACAGCTTGCGCGGCGATGGGGAGTTGCAGGCGGGACATACCCGTAATGGCGAATAGTCTTCCAGACTCATCCTTTCCTCAAATTCATTCTCACACTGAGGGCATTTATAATCATATAAAGGCATTTTTATCTCCGGTTATTACCATCTATAAGTCAATCAGGCCGAGCAAATGATCGGCCTGATTGCATAAGCCTATTTACTGGTTTTCGCCAGATCACTACCCGGCTGGATAATCTTTGAAGGGCCTTCTTCTTTCAGGTTAATATCCCCCTCAAATATTTCTGTTGGCAACCACAGTGTTGCACAGGCGTTGGGTATGTCGACAATGCCGCTGATATGACCCTCCACTGGCGCCGTACCTAAAATGGCATAGGCCTGCTCTCCTGTGTAACCATGCAACTTAAGGTGTTCAATCGCATTCAGGCAGGCCTGACGGTATGCTACATGGGCATCCAGATAATGCTGGCCACCCTGTTCATCCACCGAGATACCTTCAAAGATCAGATAATTGCTATAGCGGGGCTCCATTGGGCTGGGCTTGAATATAGGATTATTAACATGGTATTTCTTTACCCCGCCTTTTATCAGACCCACGCGGATATCGAGGTATCCCGCCATTTCAATTGCGCCACAGAAGGTGATTTCTCCATCACCTTGAGAGAAGTGGATATCCCCCATTGATAGACCGCCATCCTTTACATAGACAGGAAAATATACCCGCGATCCGCGTGACAGGTTTTTAATATCGCAGTTACCACCGTGTTCTCTTGGCGGCACAGTACGGGCAGCCTCTTTTGCCGCTTCCGCAGCCACCTCCGGTTTCATGCGGCCCATGACAGCCGTTTCGGCATAGGGCAATGCCGCCAGCGGTGGCACGCGCTCGGGATCAGTCGCCACCAGGCCGCTTTCCCGTTTGTTCCATTCATCCAGCAGCTCTTTTGATGGCAAACACCCAATCAGACCCGGGTGCATAATGCCGGCAAACTCGACTCCCGGAATGTGCCTCGATGAGGCATAGATGCCGTGAAAATCCCAGCAGGCCTTATGCGCATCAGGATAATGCTCGGTTAAAAACCCGCCGCCATTTTCCTTGGCAAACAGCCCGGTAAAGCCCCACTCCGATTCTTTCAGAACACCTACATCAAGAATATCGACGACCATCAAGTCGCCCGGTTCCGCTCCTTCTACGCCAATAGGTCCACTAAGGTAATGCACCTGTGTCAGGTCAACATCACGGATATCATCTGCGCAGTCATCATTACTGATCTGACCGCCGGTCCAGTCCAGGCACTCGATGCGAAATTCATCTCCCGGTTTCACCATCCTTACCATGGGAATATCCGGATGCCATCGATTATGTATCACACCATCCTGCTCTGAAGGCTTTTTACTCGTATCAATCTTGATTATAGTTTCCATTTCTTGACACCCTTAACTTGTCTATCAGCATCAACATTAGAGCGTTGTTTTGCATCCGATACATGACGCAACCATATTTCGTACCACTTACGCACTATGCGCAGCATTCAACGCCCGACTCTACTGTGGTCTCTGTCACCCAAATTCATTTCCTGGAATCATTTTCCCTTCATCACTCCAGTCTTCCACTTCGATTGGAAAAACACCTTCATCCCTGAAAGTGTTTATTCGTTGCTGAGCTCGACCCTATTTCAGATCAAAGGATTTGGCATAAGAGACGTAGAACAACGGGTCTTCAGTGACTCCGGTAGCGTCTGGTGCGTTGCCTTCTTCGGTATAACCTGAGTCATTGCTGGCAACACTCACACCGAAGGTCAATTCATCGCTGAAGGAATACATCAGGGTGACATGGCTGTATTCATTGCCCGGATTCTCCAGATCCCAGAAGCCGTAGGTCAGATTGAATTTTTCGGCAAAGTCCACACCGACGGTGTAATAGTTGTTGTCATCCGAACCACTCTCAGCCGCGATATAACTGGCAACACTCACAGGGCCAAAACCCAACGAAACGACAAACTCGGATGCATCGGTATCACCCAGGGAACAGGACACCGGGGTGGCGCTATTACAGTCTTCCGGGTACAGATATTTCCAGTAAGAGATGTCATAACTGACGCCGCCGACACCACCACCAAAGCCGACATACAGGTCGGTTTCCTGACCGCCGGTTTCGGTTGATGTCCACACACCGGCATACATGCCGGCGTCATGTGAGTAGTTCAGGTCGCCGGATACCTGCGCGCCATTGGGTGTCAAATTCTGTCCGCGCCACAGATACATATTGGCCGCCTGCACGGTTCCGCTAACGCCGGCCTGTGCTGTTAATGGCATCGCCGTCATGCTACCGATGACCAGGGTCGTTGCCAGCGCAACCGGGCTCAATTTATTAAGTGCTCTCATGGAATGTTCTCCCGTCAATTTGATTAGTGAGTACTGCAACCACTCCGGTTGTGCCTGCACAGTTTTCGCTTGTTGCAGTTACTACAGAGTCTGCATCAACAATTGCATACGTCATGCCACTTCTGTATTCGCCAAGAAAAACAACGGATTACCTGATTTTCGCTGCTCCCGGCAGATCTTTTTATCGATATGGCCTGCACCCAAACTGTGCGGTTTCTTTTTCACTTCGCACGTTCTGAAATATGTTGGTGCAGGATTTTTATTCGTCCAAATCGCCACGCAAAAAAAACCCTCCTTGCGGAGGGCGTGTCGGCAAGAGCGCAACGGCTTCAGGCGACAGCGGACAGCATGCCCTGGGCCACAATGAAGGCGATGATGTTGTCGACGCCATGGCCCGTCTTGATATTGGTGAACACAAACGGTCGCTCGCCCCGCATCTTTTTTGCATCGCGCTCCATCACCTCGAGCGAGGCCCCCACATAGGGCGCCAGATCGATCTTGTTGATCACCAGCAGGTCCGAGCGGGTAATGCCGGGGCCACCCTTGCGCGGGATCTTGTCGCCGGCGGAGACATCGATGACATAGATGGTCAGGTCCGACAGCTCCGGGCTGAAGGTCGCCGAGAGATTGTCGCCGCCGCTCTCGACAAAGATCAGGTCCAGATCGGGATGACGGCGTTGCAACTCATCCACCGCCGCCAGATTCATGGAGGCGTCTTCACGGATGGCGGTGTGCGGACAGCCGCCGGTCTCGACGCCGATGATGCGGTCCTCCGCCAGCGCCTCGCTACGCATGAGAAACTGCGCGTCCTCCTGGGTGTAGATGTCATTGGTCACCACGGCAATCTCATACTGCCCGCGCATCTGCTTACACAGCGCATCCACCAGGGCCGTCTTGCCCGAGCCTACCGGGCCACCCACACCGACTCGTAATACCTGTTTTTTCATCACGCTCACCTCAGGATCGAAATAGTCTTGAATACTGCTGCTCATGTCTGGCGCTGGCCATGGCAAAGCCCGGCGCCAGCATACCGATGTCGTCATCCTCACAGGCCAGCCCCCGCGCGACACCGGCGGCGATCTGTTCGCGCAGCACGGACAGCGTACGCTGGCCGGCGCTCTGTCCCAGCGGCACCAGCTTTATGGCCGCCGCCACCTGGGTCTCGCACCAGGCCCACAGGAATCCCTGCACGGCCTGCTCCAGTGCAATCTCCCACACCGCACAGGCATAGCCAAAGGCGGCGGCATAACTCAGCGGCCGGTCTACCAGTGCGTCATTGATCTCGATACCCAGACTGGGAAATACGCGCAGCATCGCGGCCCCCAGTTGAATGTCCTCCTGATACAACTCGGAGGATTCGCGCATGGCCAGCAGGATCTGATTCCAGCAGACAAAATCGGGCCAGTCCTGTTGTCGTGCGGCGCGGTAACACCGCGCCAGTACCGGCACCTCGGTCACACTCAACACCTCGCGCAGCAGCTCCTCAATCCACGCCCGCGCGCTGGCCTCGTCGTTGATCCAGCCGGCATCAACTGCGTATTCCTGCGCCTGCGAATAGGCAAAGGCGCCGATGGGCAGGGTGGGATTGATCAACTGCCATAGTCGCAGATGCGTGTTGTCCATTACGGTTGCTTCCCGCAACGACGGCGCAGGGTCGTTGCTATTAATCATGAGAATGATCATGGGCATGCCCATGGGAATGTTCATGCTCATGCGTGTGTTCATGTCCATGTTTGTGTTCATGTGCATGACCATGACGCTGCCCGCCATAGGCGCCGCCCTCCGGTTCGAAGGGCGCGGCCTCCACCGTGATCGTCAGTCCCAGGCCCCGCACCATGTCGTCGAGTACGTGGTCGTGCAGGTAACGCAGCCAGCCTTCGCCAATCTGCAGGGCGACATGTCGATTGCCCAGGTGATAACAGGCCCGCGCCAGCACCCTGGTGTCTGCGTGGCTGGCGGTGCTCACCGTTTCCGCCGCGGCCTCGACCCGGATCACCGAGCCATCCTCGGCCTTAAGGCAGTCGCCGCTGCGTAACAGCTCGCCGCGGTTGAGCATCAGGCCGACCTCGCGGCCATCCTGCAGGGTTGCCCTGAGGCGGCTCTTCTGCCGCAGCTCGAACGGCAGGCGCAGCGTGCCCTGTGCCTCGGCGTTTTTTTCCATGCGCGAAAAGATCTTTAACATCTCGACTCCGTTACAAAAGTGTTCGTACGGCGTACGTAAAGCGTTAAAACAAAAAGTAGCGCTGCGCCAGGGGCAGCACGCTGGCTGGTTCGCAGATCAACAACTCACCATCGGCGCGCACCTCGTAGGTCTGCGCATCGACCTCGATGCGCGGCTGGTAGCTGTTCAGCACCATGTCGCGTTTACCGATGTCGCGGGTATGGGCCACTGCGGCGACCCCTTTTGTCAGGCCCATTTTTTCGGCGGCGCCGTTGTCATAGGCGGCGCGGGAGACAAAGCTCAGACAGGTGGCGCTGCGCGCCTTACCCAGGGCGCCAAACATCGGCCGGTAGTGCACCGGCTGGGGCGTGGGGATGGAGGCATTGGGGTCACCCATTGGCGCGGCAGCGATCATGCCGCCCTTGATGATCAGCGAGGGCTTGGCGCCGAAAAAGGCCGGCCGCCACAACACCAGGTCCGCCAGCTTGCCGACCTCGATGGAGCCCACCTCATGGCTGATGCCGTGGGTAATGGCGGGATTGATGGTGTACTTGGCGATATAACGGCGGGCCCGCAAATTGTCGTTACGCGCCGAATCCTCGCCCAGCGGACCGCGCTGGACTTTCATTTTGTGCGCCGTCTGCCAGGTACGGGTAATGACCTCACCCACCCGCCCCATGGCCTGCGAGTCTGACGAGATCATGGCAAAGGCGCCGAGGTCGTGCAGGATATCCTCGGCGGCGATGGTCTCGCGACGAATGCGCGACTCGGCGAAGGCGACATCCTCGGCAATGTTCGGGTCGAGGTGGTGGCACACCATCAGCATGTCGAGGTGTTCATCAATGGTGTTGACCGTATAGGGACGCGTGGGATTGGTCGACGAGGGCAACACATTCGACTCGCCGCAGGCACGAATAATGTCCGGCGCATGGCCGCCACCGGCGCCCTCGGTGTGATAGGTATGAATGGCGCGTCCCTTGAAGGCGGCCAGGGTATCCTCGACGAAACCGGACTCGTTGAGGGTATCGGTATGGATCGCCACCTGCACATCAAAGGCCTCGGCGACATTCAGGCAGTTGTCGATGGCGGCCGGGGTCGTGCCCCAGTCCTCGTGCAGTTTCAGGCCCATGGCGCCGGCGGCGAGCTGTTCCTCCAATGGCCCGGGCTGGCTGGCATTGCCCTTGCCCATGAAACCGAAATTCATCGGCAGCTCATCGGCCGCCTGATACATGCGCTGGATATGCCACGGCCCCGGCGTACAGGTGGTGGCGTTGGTGCCGGTGGCCGGACCGGTGCCGCCGCCCAGCATGGTGGTGATGCCGGACATCAGCGCCTCTTCCACCTGTTGCGGACAGATAAAGTGGATGTGCGCGTCGATACCGCCGGCAGTGACGATCTGGCCCTCGCCGGCAATGGCCTCGGTGCCGGGACCGATAATGATATTCACACCGGGCTGCACGTCCGGATTGCCGGCCTTGCCGATCGCCGCGATGCGCCCGTCCTTGATGCCGATGTCGGCCTTGACGATACCCCAGTGATCCAGGATCAGGGCATTGGTGATCACCGTATCCACCACGTCCCTGGCCAGGCGCTGACTCTGCCCCATGCCGTCGCGGATGACCTTGCCGCCACCGAACTTGACCTCATCCCCGTAGATGGTGTGATCGCGTTCCACTTCGATAACGATCTCCGTATCCCCCAGGCGCACGCGGTCGCCGGTGGTGGGTCCGTACATCTCTGCATATGCCTGCCGACTGATCCGTGCCATTACATCGCTGCCCTGTTTTTTTATGAAGTGATACGATTTAACCTAACTGGATATAACTCGTCTTATAACTTTCCGGAAATCTTCGCGTTAAAGCCAAACACCACGCGGTCGCCTGCATAGGCCACCAGCTCCACCTCGCGTTCCTGTCCCGGCTCAAAACGCACCGCGGTACCGGCGGCGATATTGAGGCGATAGCCCCGCGCCGCCTCGCGCTCAAACACCAGTTCGGAATTGGTCTCATAAAAGTGGTAGTGCGAACCGACCTGCACCGGCCGATCGCCACGATTGGCTACCACCAGGGTGACGGTATCCCGACCCTGATTGAGTTCGATCTCGCCTGGCTCGATAAAATATTCTCCGGGTATCATGACTGCTCCCTTTACTTAATCGCTTACTGAATCGGATTGTGCACGGTCACCAGCTTGGTGCCGTCCGGAAAGGTGGCCTCCACCTGCACGTCGTGGATCATCTCGGCAATGCCATCCATGACATCATCACGCGTCAACAGTGTGGTGCCATAACTCATCAACTCGGCCACGCTCCTGCCGTCGCGCGCGCCCTCGACAATCGCCGCCGAGATCAGGGCCATGGCCTCGGGGTAGTTCAGCTTTACGCCGCGCGCCTTGCGATCCCGCGCCACTATGGCGGCGGTGTACAACAACAACTTGTCTTTTTCCCGGGGGGTTAGCTCCACGGTGCAACTCCTATCAATGTTTTATTCAGCATTATAATGTTCGATTTTTTCACAGGCTCTCAGGTAAACCAGATCCGCGGCGTCGAGGCCGGACGCTTTAATAACAGCGGACGAATAATCTTCCAGGCCTCAATAAAGGCCCGACGTGCCGGCTCCGCCTGCAGGGCGAGAGCGCGGCAGATGAGGACGTCATGGATCAGGGTCACCGTAAACAGACCGTTAGCGATCTGTAGGTCCGCATCGCGCACCGCCTGCAACACCGTCTTGTCGGCATTCACCGCAATACAGGTGCCCATGACATTGGCTCCCTGCAGGCCCCAGTTGCGCTCAAGCACGCTGGCCGCGCCATGCAGGCGCGTGGTCTCCAGCAGCAGCGGCATGTCATCGCGCCAGATCGAAAGGCGTTGCTGGCAATTACCGAGAGTGTATTTTTCGCCGCTGGCAGGGCGCCCCAGACACAGCAGTTCCCAGCCGATAAAGCCGGCCCCGGCCTCGAGCCTGACATCGGTCCGCATACGCACATGGCTGTCGGCGAACAGGATCGTCTCCTGCGGCAACCACTCCAGGGTCGCGCCGGAGCTAACCTTAAATGTCTGTTCCAGCACGGCCGTGGCGGCCTTGCTGCGATAAAACTTGCTCGCCGCCGGTGTGGTGATCAGGGCATGCGCGCCGTCATTCACTTCCACTTCCAGGCGCAACTGATCACCGCCCACCACACCGCCGGGCGGGTGCAACAAATAGATATGGCAGGGTTCACCCTCGGGATAGAAGGCCCGCTGGATCAGCAGCGGCCCCCGGTGCTCGCGCCGCGATAAAATCGTGCGTCGCCCGTCATGACGAAACCCCAGCGCCAGGTGGGCCTGCCAGCCCGCGGTCATGACTTCGGCGACGGCGCTCACCTTACAGCCCCGCCTGTATCCAGACCACGCCGAAGACGATGGCCGTCATGCCGATCACCAGGCGCAGGCGCTCAATAAGCTTCTCGCCGTAGGCGTGCAGCCAGGCCAGTGCGCCCCCCAACAGCCCGCCAAACAGCAACATGCTCAGCAGCGTGCCCAGGGCAAACAACAACAGGTACATCAGGCCCTTTACGGGCGATGACAACTGACTCATGGGCAGCAGAGCCAGCAAGGGCGCCGACCCGGCCAGGCCGTGCAGCATACCGAACAGCACCGCCTTGTGCGCATGTCGGTGTGACGACGGTGAATGTACCACCGTGGCTTCATGCTGGTGCCAGTGCGCGTGCGGCAGCAGCTTGTCGTGCTGGTGAAAATGGATATGCGCCCGCTTGCGCCTGATGTCGCGCAACACGCTCACCCCAATGACCACCAGTACCACGCCGACGAGCACCTCGGCGACATGGCTCACTTGCGGCGGGATGGCGCGACCGAGGAGAAACATGGCGACGCCGGCGATCAACAGCATCGCACCGTGACCCAGGGCCCATTGCAGACAATAACGGCGACTAGCACCCAGGCCCTTTTTGGTCCCGGCCAGACTGGTGACCGCCATGATGTGATCCGCATCCAGCGCATGCAGCATGCCGAGGCCGAAGGCCAACGATAAAATTACAAAATAGGATTGTTCCATAATGGCTTCGCGGTACGCCCGTTTTGGTTAACTGCACCATGGCAGAGCAATCTCTATGCCAGCCAGACCGACGGGTCTGTCTGAGCTACGCTGCGTCGCAGCCGGTAGCGCAATCGTCCGGTAATTCATAATCCCTTACAGAGACTTAGCGGATATTGGTGCAACGCCTGGCGGATACGCCCATCACACCCTGCCGCTGAGACAATGATAGATCACGACGCACAAGGCACTCATCTGGTGCAGGAAGCTGATGACTGACACATAAGTGTGCAGATCACCTCTTTGCAGCAGTCCCGCCTCACTCACCCTGTTCTCATTCTCTGCCACTTTTCCCCTTTCCCCTGAATCCCCGCGCCATGAAAAAAATTCGCGGCCCGTGTGCAAACCGGCGTTCGGCCTGAAACCCTCTTTTAAATTATGACTAAATTCCGTGTTTCCGCTTTCCGCTCGGAATAAATAGCACTAACATTAAAGTGAAGCGTCAGCTTTAAAATATCCAACAACAACAAGGACGGAAACCATGCAAACACCATTCTATAAAATCGCCTCGATAGGCACCGTAGTGATGCTATTGGGCGCCTGCGCCTCCACTGCCGACGTGCAAAAGGCCCAGACTACCGCCGAAGCCGCCCAGACCACCGCCGAAGAGGCCAAGACCATGGCCACCGAGGCGCGTTCCACCGCCAATCGGGCACTGAGTCTGGCAGAACAGGCGAATAGCACGGCCAATGACGCCACGCGTTCCGCACAGGGCGCCCAATCCGCCGCAGACAGCGCCATGCGCGAGGCCCAGACCGCACGTCAGGAGGCCAAGGCGGCCAGTGAAAAGGCGGATCGCATGTACGAGAAGGCCGTCCGCAAATAGCTCGCGGCGGCGGGTGCTCTCTTTATAGTTAGTAGCTAGTGACGCTGTGACGAAAGCCCGCTATGCCGGGGAAATATCACCGGGATCGGCATGCCGTCATGGCGTGCCGCCAGGGTGACGAGCCGATCCCACTGATAGGCGGACAGCCTGTCCGCCTGCGCCTTGACCAGGCCACTCACCACCGGGGTTAAATTGACCCCGGCCTTCATCGTCGATGCCTCCTGCAGCGGGGCATGGGCCTCGATATATAACACCCCGTTTTCCCGGCCGAACTTATAGGGGTTTTCCTCGATGCGCACACTCGTTCCCGTGGGCACCCGCGCCACCAGATTGCTGATGTCCTCGGGATACAATCGCAAACAGCCATAACTCACCCGCATGCCGATGCTAAAAGGTTTGTTGGTGCCATGGATCAGCAGCCCGTCCGCATCAAGCAGCATGGCGAATTCACCCAGCGGATTATCCGGCCCGGCCGGCACCAGACGACGCGGCTGATAACCCTCGGCGAGCGCCTCTTTATAAACCGAATCGGGCATGGTCCAGTTCGGTTTTTCCAGCTTCATGGTGATGTGATAATTGCCCAGCGGCGTCGACCACTTCTGCCGCCCGATCCCGATGGGATGGGTAATCACCCGCGCCGCCTTGCCCTGCTCGGCCTGCGGAAAATAATACAGCCGCATCTCACTCAGGTTCACCACGATGCCACTCCAGGGCGGCTCAGGGAGAATGTATCGGGTGGGCAGGGTGATCTGCGTTCCCTCGCGCGGCAGCCAGGGATCGACGTCGGGATTTGCCGCGGTAATTTCGTTAAACCCGACGTTATACTGCCGGGCGATATCCAGCAGGGTATCTCTGGCCTGCACCTCAACAAACTGGATCTCGCCGATCAGCTTATCGCCATCATCGGGCAAGGGATACTCCATGGCCTGCGCGACCGGGCCGTTCAACACGATCGTCAGCAACAAGCTCTGCGCTAGCCATCGCCTGGGCACAAGCCGCCCTGGCACAAACAGCCCAGGTACAATCTTTGTTGAAACCGCCATCTAGTGTATTGCCCCTCGGGTCAAGCCTGTGTCGGTACCGGAATCCATCTGTCCGTTAGTTACCGTTAGTAACAGTCTATAGCAAAAGCCGTTGACCTGACGGTGGACATAGATATCTGGCGCGCATCCGCCGCAGGCGTAAACCCGACGGACGGGGATGGCCACGAATGGGGATAGGGGGAATATCACTACGGGCGGTGCCGTTCCGGGGAGAAAACGCCTGACAGTGAGGCCGGCATCGGTCCCCCAACTGCGAATTCCGTAGCTACACTCTCATATAAGCAGCCGCCATCATGCATAAGGAAGATATGGATACCACCGCGCCGCCTCCAGCGCCCGTCCGGAGTTTTGAGCTGCGCCCCCTGCAACCTGGGGAGGCCCAGTTAGTGCTCGCGGGTGAGTGGCGGCTGCAACATGGCCTGCCCGACATCGCGCCGCTCATGCAGCAGCTCACTCAACAGAATCAGCCAGGCGACGGCACGCCTCCGCTGCGACAACTGCGTTTCGACACCACGGCCATCAGCGACTGGGACAGTTCGCTGGTGGTGTTCCTGCACCGTTTGCTGCGCCACTGTCAGGAGTGCGGCATCGACGTTGATCAGCGCGGGCTGACGGAAGGCGTGCAACGCCTGCTGACGCTTGCCACAGCCGCCCCGGCGCGCAGCGATGCCGATGTGCTCAGCACCGAGGAGTCGTTGCTGCAGCAGGTCGGCGAAAGCACCCTCGACCTCCTGCACAGCGCGCCACGCGCGCTGCGTTTTATCGGCGACAGCGCCATCGCCCTGCTCAACACCCTGCGCGGCCGCGCCCGTTTTCGCAGCACCGACGTGGGGCTGCTGGTGCAGGACGCCGGCCCCAATGCGCTGCCGATCGTGTCGCTGATCAGCTTTCTGGTCGGCCTGATCCTGGCCTACATGGGGGCGGCGCAACTGGCGCTGTTCGGGGCCGAGATCTACATTGCCGATCTGGTCGGCATCGGCATGGTGCGCGAGGTGGGGGCGCTGATGACCGCCGTCATCCTCGCCGGGCGCACCGGCGCCGCCTACGCCGCCGAGATCGGCACCATGCAGGTCAACGAGGAGATCGACGCCCTGCGCACGCTGGGCATCTCGCCCATCGAATTCCTGGTGCTGCCGCGACTACTGGCGCTGGTGATGATGATTCCACTGCTGACCCTGTATGCCAACCTGGTGGGCATACTGGCGGGGATGACCGTGGCCAGCACCATCTTCGACATCAGCATCTTTGAATACTATGTGCAGACCCTACGCATCCTGGACATGAACCACATCCTCGTCGGCCTGAGCAAGGCGCTGGTCTACGGCATCTGCATCGCCATTGCCGGTTGCCTGCGCGGCATCCAGTGCGGCCGCAGCGCGGCGGCGGTCGGCCAGGCCACCACCTCGGCGGTGGTGACCAGCATCGTGTTCATCGTGATCAGCGCCTCGGCGTTGACCATCATCTACCAGCAGTTAGGCGTTTGAGCGGGTTCGACATGGCTACCGAAATGGATACCGAAATGGCGGCCAAACGGCATACCGGAACGAACAGCGGAACGAATAACGGACCGCAGGGCGCAACGCAAGACACAACCACCGCCCACATCGAGGTGCGCAACCTCACCGCCGCCTATGGCGAGCGCATCATCCAGCAAGATCTCAATTTCAGCGTGGCGCGCGGCGACACCTTTATCATCATGGGCGGCAGCGGTTGCGGCAAGAGCACCGTGCTGCGCCACCTCATCGGCCTGCAACAACCGGCCAAGGGAGAGGTGCTGATCAACAACATCAGCTTTACCGCGGCGCCACCTGAGGCGCAGGCGAAGATCAAACGCAACATGGGCGTCCTGTTCCAGAGCGGCGCGCTGTTCAGTTCCATGACCCTGGCAGAGAACATCGCCCTGCCGCTGTCCGAATACACCACGCTGGGCAACAGTGAGATCAACGATGTCATTGCCTACAAACTGGCGCTGGTAGGGCTGAGTGGTTGCGAGCCGCTTTACCCTGCCGAGATCAGCGGCGGAATGCGCAAGCGCGCCGGTCTGGCGCGCGCCATGGCCCTTGATCCGGAGATCCTGTTTTTTGATGAGCCCAGCGCCGGTCTCGACCCGATCAACGCACGCCACCTCGACGAACTGATACTCGAGCTGCGCGCCAGCCTCGGCACCACCATCGTGGTGGTGACGCACGACCTGGCAAGCATCTTCGCTATCGGCAATAGCGGAATATTTCTCGACACAGAGAGCAAATCCATCATCGCCAGAGGCAACCCGAAGCAGCTTAGACAACATTGCCAGGATACGCGCGTGCGCGCCTTCCTCAACCGTGGAGAGATCTGATATGGCACGTCACGCCAACACCACCCTCATCGGCAGCTTCATCATCGGCGCCGTCATCCTTGGGGTTGGCGCCACCCTGCTCCTGAGCGGTGGCCTGCTAAGCAGCAAGGGACACTTCGTGATGTTTTTCACCAGCTCGGTCAAGGGGCTCAGTGTCGGCGCACCGGTCAACTTCCGTGGCGTCAAAATCGGCACCGTCACCGACATCCGCCTCTTGCTTGAGCCTATGACCCAGCGGGTGCAGATTCCGGTTTATGTCGACCTTGAAGAGGATCGCGTCACCCTCATCAAGGGTGAAGACAAGGTTACCCACAAGATACGCAGCATGGGCGACATGATCCGCCACGGGCTTCGCGCCCAGTTACAGATGCAGAGCCTGCTCACCGGCCAGCTCGCCGTGCAGCTCGACATCCACCCGGACAAACCGGCCATACTGATGGGCACCACCGAAGACCTCATCGAGATCCCCACGATCCCCACGCCGCTGCAGGAATTTACCAGCAAGCTAGAAGAGTTTCCCTTCGATCAACTGCTCGAAGATCTGGCCCGCGCCACCCAGGGCATCGACAAACTTGTTAACGGACCCGAGCTGCCGCAGGCGATCAAACAGCTCGACCAGACCATGAAGGACTACTCGGCACTCGCGCATCAATACGGCGCCATCGCCACCGAGCTCAAGCTCACCCTCAGCGAGACACGCACCACCCTGCACGCGACCCAGAGTCTGATAGGCACCGGCGAGCAACTGGCGGAGGATTCCAGCGGCCTCGTGCAGCAGCTGCGCCTTAACGCCGACCGGCTCACCGCCAGCGCCGAGGGTGCACTCGGCGCGATCAAAACCACCGCCGACAACAGCAACGCCCTGCTATCACCCGACGCGCAGCTCCAGTATCAGCTCATGCAAACCCTGAAAGAGATCGCCAGCAGCGCCCAGGCCCTGCGCCAACTCACCAACACTCTGGAACAGCACCCCGAGGTCCTGATCCAGGGCAAAACAAAAGAGGAACAACGATAGTGAACCTCCCACATAATTATCCATCGCATCACCTGAACCGCCGGATGATTTTCATCCTCGCCCCCTTACTGATATCCCTACTGGCAACCGCCCTGAGCGGCTGCGGCACTACCCCGCCCGCGAGCTTTTATCTTCTCAACGCCAACCCGGGCATCGCATCGAGCCACACCGCCCCCCTCCGCATCGGACTCGGCCCGATTGAATTCCCCGCCTACCTGGATCGCAGCAAGATCATCCTGCGGACCGGCCCCAACCGTTTCGAGACCACTGAATACCATCGCTGGGCCGAACCGCTGGAAACCAACTTCACTCGCGTACTCGCCCAGAACCTCGGCAATGCCCTGCCCGACGCCACCGTCAGCACCTACCCCTGGCGTCACGGCCAGGCGATCGAGCTACAGATTCTCATCGATGTACTCAGCTTCGACAGCGACACCAACCACCAGGCCAGGCTCAGCGTCCGCTGGGAACTCACCGACGCCCACAAACAGTCCATCGCCCCGCCCCGGCAACATGAATACCTCAGCACCGCCACCAGCCGTGATTATGAGGCACGGGTGCAGGCCATGAGTGAATGCGTCGCCGAACTGGGGCGGGAACTAGCGCGGGAGATTGCACGGGTCAGCAAGCAATAATCCCTAGTTTCAGGCCGGCCGTGAAAAGGCTCTGGTGTAAACGTGCGTAATCGTGAGATTGCCGGACAACGCGGAATTCATCTTGCAACGGACGGGACGATGAATAGTGCGGGAGGTGACAAGACGAGAACTGGCCTTATCGCCATGGGCCCTCTCGCAAGCGAGTCATGTATCCTCGCCTGTTTCCCATATAAGGTGTGCTATCTTTCCTGGAATGCTGGCTGCGGGCGTTATTTTTTTAATTCACAAGGAGATATCAAGTGGCTCAATATTGCAAAGATGTCCAGGAATGGATTGAAGAAAAGATTGAAAAGCCTATTGATGAATGGATTGAAAAGCGTGTCAAGAAATGCAAGAAAAAGAAATGTAAGAAATGGTGCCTGTGCTGTAACAAGTGGTTTTGCTGGATAGAAACATTTCTGGAGAAAGTCGTCAAATGGATTATTGTCACGGTGGGCAAATGGGTTACCCGAGTTGTTTGCGAAATCGTACATATCATCCTGGATATCGTTGGATTTATTATCGGCCTGATCCTTGCCATCCCGATTATCGGACGGCTTATACGCGAGATCTGGGGCCTTATTATTGAGATCGTGAATCGCATTGCGGGCATCCCAGACCTGATCTTGTGCATATTTGGCGTGACCTGGACCAAGAAACTACGCGTCTGCATTGTCATCCTGAAAGATGAGAAGGGAACGCCGACGACAACAGCAGCAGACCTGGAGGCAGAAATACAAACAGCGAATGCCATCTACAAAAAAGCGGCGAATGTGGACTTTATAGTGGACGGCATTCATACCGTTGATGGCCCTTCGCCGAATCGTAACCTTGATGTGGGATGTGAGGCCACCGCGTGGGGAGAAGACCTGTGGCTGGCAGGCAGTTATTTTGAATGGCTCGCCAACACCCAGTGTTTTGACGGCATCGCACAGCGACTGACAGGCTGGGCGGCGCCTGTGGTTGTTTTTGCCGTACGCAGTGTGACGGGCACAACTGCTGGCTGCTCGCTTGGTCCATTCGCTGATTATGTGACGATAGAAGGACCGAATCCAATCTGCCTGGCGCACGAAGTCGGCCACGCGTGCAGCCTTCTTCACTTCACTTCCAGTAAAAAGAACTTAATGAACCCAACTTGTGGCGGAACAGAATTGAAAAAATGGCAAAAATGTATCTTGCGAAACTCAAGGCATGTCACATTTTTATGACGAGGATATTATTGCTTTCTGAGAATGTCGCTTCAGAGAGGATGGAGCCAAGTGAGGTAAAAAACCGCCAAAAGCCTTTCCACTATTGATGGTGAGGCGAGAAAATTTGAAAAGTAAGGCTTGAAAGATATGGCCATCCTAAAAGGCTTAGGATCAATCGAGACTGACCCTATTGATCCAAGGTGCACCAAGCTTCGCTTGGCGCACTAACGACTTGCATAAATGGCGTGCGCTTTTTGCGCGTCCCAGTGAGCGATAGCGAACGATTTGATGCACTTATTAGGATTTTTCAAATTCTTTAACCTTAAGGCTAATTGTATTCTTTGCATCTGATAGAGCCAGTCGTCCTGTATGTTCGATGAACTCTTTAAACTCTGGGACCAAATCCTCAAGTAAAATACGCCCCTCGATTGGTTGTGGTGTTCTATCTTTTCTAGGTATTTTTGGATTTCTTTTTATAATTATTTCTTCCATCGGCCAGAACAGTGCTCTTTTTGAAGAATCGTCTGGTCCAATACCGATAGATTCATAAAACCCTTTAGGTGGGTCATTCCTATAATTACCACCAGAAAATATAGTTTCCCGGTGCTTAGAAACATCGTGTTGTTCAAAAACCAGACTTATCATTTCTTTCCTTGTTTCCCAATATTTTCTTAGCTGTGGAAAAAAACGATCATAATCTTCAAGATGTGATTGTGGTGGATTTGTATTCGACCTACCTATAATATCCAAGGGTGAAATTTTCCTTAGCGATTTCTCGCAAGTAACATCTCTGAACCCATTACCCCCAGAAGCACAAAATCCTAATGCATTTAATGCATAGGTAATACACTCTATCAAAGAGTCCATATTAAAAAATAATGACGCAAGATGATATTCCGTTTCACTTGGAACCCTTGGCCGTTGCGCCCAAGCATGTACAGAATGATAGTGGTTACATACTCCATAAATACGGGCGTAACTGCCATAAAGTCCACCTCTGAATGAGCCAAACCACCCACTACCACCACCATAGTTATAATCTTGCCGGGCCAACAATGCATATTCATCTAATTGATGAAAGCTGGTTAAGTCAAAATTTAGTATATAGTCTGACATTTCTTTTCGTGGGCCTAGACGTTTAAATTAAATCGCGCCGCTTTTTACGAGATCAGGGTCAGGTCTAGCTAGAGATCAGGGTCAAAGATCAGGGTCAGGTCTAGCTAAGTAGTACGAGATCAGCTAGAGATCAGGGTCATAGAGATCAGGGTCAGGTCTAGCTAAGTAGTACGAGATCCGAGCTAGAGATCAGGGTCAGGTCTAGCTAAGCACGAGATCAGGGTCAGATCTAGCTAAGTAGCACCACTTATCCGCGTACATCACCCACCTCGCCTCACAATCCGACCCACTGTCGTAAAATGTACGAGATCAGGGTCAGGTCTAGCTAAGCAGCGAGATCAGGGTCAAGCAGCGAGATCAGGAGATCAGGGTCAGGTCTAGCAAAGCAGGAGATCAGGGTCAGGTCTAGCAAAGTAGCACCACTCATCCGCGTACATCACCCACCTCGCGCAGGAGATCAGGGTCAGGTCTAGCAAAGTAGCACCACTCATCCGCGTACATCACCCACCTCGCCTCACAATCCGACCCACTGTCGTAAAATGTACACCGAAGTAATCCGCGATTTGCTGATAAGAATAACCACCCGTTGCATGAGCCGCAATAATGGCGGTATTTCTATCGGATGCGCGTGACACGATCTCTGCCAATGGTGGCGGCTTGGGTCGGCGCTGTGCAACGGGTATCTGCACGTCGTCCCGGCCTACCTCGATATGTGCTTGCATGCGGGTTACGAATTGGTCATCGCCCAAAAACACCTGACCCTTGAGATTAGCCCAGGGTGATTCCGCCTTGATACCTTCCGCTACGAATTGCGCATAACGCTGTTGGGCTAGGCTACGCCGTTTGGCAAATAGCGCCAGCAATCCATCTTCTGCAAGCCAAGTGGGAGCACGCTCCTGACCCATACTTGCCCGGTAGCTGCTCCAAGGCCAGCGGTCCGGTTTTTTAACCATGCCGGCGCGAACCGGGTTAAGAACGACATAGCGCGCCAATTCCAGCAGGTAGGCATCGCTATCTACTAAAATTGCTTTGAACCGTCCTTGGAATAGATGTCCGACTCGCCGGTGTCGACGGTTGTTGGCTTGAGTGTATACACCGTTAAGTTGACGCATGCCTTTGGATAAATTGCTGTCGGGTGTCTGAATTAGCAGATGGTAGTGGTTATCCATCAGACACCATGCATAGCATATCCAGTTGAACTGGGTGACGACCTGCTCAAGTGTCGCCAGAAATGTCTGTCGATCTTGGTCGTCCTCGAATATGTCCTCACGCCTATCACCTCTTGAGGTAACGTGATATAGGGCATCTGGATATTCTATGCGGATGGTGCGGGACATAATGAAATGACAATAACGGAATAATTGCTACTTTGCTAGACCTGACCCTTTCTCTTCTCTGACCCTTTCTCTTCTCTGACCCTTTCTCTTCTCTGACCCTTTCTCTTCTCTGA
>JAVVEP010000025.1:0-2575 GCA_032250735.1 Gammaproteobacteria bacterium | reverse complement strand
CCCTTTCTCTTCTTTAAAAACATATTCAAAGCAAGATTGGCATCGTAGAATTGACTTTCCAAGCTACGCAAAATACCTTCAACTTCCCAAGACCAATCACGATCTTCGTAGTCTAACCAAGTACCAGGCTTAATTATTTCATAGATGTACATGATTCCTTTCTTGATTCATAACGTGTTGTTGGACGAAGCCGCTACGCGGAGAAAAACGGCAACATCCCGTAAATTGTAAGATGTAACCTCACCCCTCGCACGCGAGGGTCATTCCGCAAAGAATTATGAGGTTACCAAACCATGAAACCAGTATCTGAGGAAAACTTCAAGCAGCAATACCAATCACACCTCAAGCACCTTGCGCTCAAGGGCTTGCAACCCAAAACCATCGAGGCCTATGCGCGGGCCATTCGCCGTATCGGGGCCTATTTCGATCATCGGCTCGATGCGCTGTCCGAGCAGCAGTTGCTCGATTATTTTACCGATCTGCTGAGCACCCATTCCTGGAGCGCCGTTAAGCTCGACCTCTACGGGTTGAAGTTTTTCTACACTCACGTGCTGCGCAAGCCGTGGGTGGCGGTCGATCTGATCAAGCCGCCCAAGGCGCGGCGGCTGCCGGATATCGTCACTGTCGAGGAGGCCGGGCGGCTCTTCCAGTCCACCCGGACGCTCAGTTACCGCGTGTTCTTTTTCACTCTCTATAGCCTCGGATTACGTCTCGGGGAGGGCTTGCGGTTGCAGGTGGGGGACGTCGATGCGAAGCGGCGGCGAATTCATATCCGTGATGCCAAGGGCAATAAGGATCGCTTTGTGCCGTTGCCGGATCAGACGCTGGCGCTGCTGCGCCGCTTCTGGCAGCTCCATCGCCATCCCACGCTGCTGTTTCCCAATCGCCAGGCGGGCCTGACGGGGGCGCACCGGGCCACGTCGCCGCTGGATCGCGGTGGCGTGCAGCTCACCTTGCGCAAGGTGGCCCAAGAGTGCGGGCTAAAAAAAAGATCTCTCCGCACAGCCTGCGTCACAGCTACGCGACCCATCTGATCGAGGCGGGCGTCGATCTGCTGGAGGTGCAGAAGATCCTCGGCCACCACTCTATCCTCACCACGGCCAAATACACGCACCTGACATCGCATACCGGGCAGAACGCCACCACACTCATCAACGCGCTGATGAATGGCTTTTCGATGGATTGGGGGAGCGTGAAATGATCCGCCTCGCCTCCATCATTGACACCTTCGAGGCACCGCTCTTGGCAAAGTACGCCAATGGCATGCTGCCGAGTCATCGGCGGGCACTGGGTGCCATGAAGCAATGCCGTAACGCGCTTAGCCGCCGGATGCATCGCGTGTGACGAACAGCTTTTCGTGCCGCATTCCTGCGGCCATCGCAGCTGTCCGCATTGCCAGCATCATGAGAGCCAGCTGTGGCTGGAACGGCAGCTCAAGAAGCAGGTGCCCGGTGATTATTTCCTGTTAACCTTTACGCTGCCCGCCGAGCTGCGTGCGCTGGCCTGGACCCATCAACGCACGCTCTATGCCTTGATGATGCAATGCAGTTGGGAGACGGTGCGTACCTTCAGCCTGAACGACAGGCAGCTGCAGGGAACGCCCGGCGCAGTCGCCGTACTGCATACCCACTCACGCCGCCTGGATTATCATCCCCATATCCATCTGGCCATGCCGGCGGCGGCGATGGATGCCAAGCGGCGGCTGTGGCGCTCCAAGACGGCAAAACACAAAGGCGATGGCGGCGCCGCCTATCTGTTCAATCACAAGGCGCTGGCCAAGGTGTTTCGCGCCAAGCTGCTGGCGGCCATCGCCGAGGCGGGGCTCGTGCTGCCAAAGCGCTATCCCGACACGTGGGTGGTGGACTGTAAGTGCGTGGGCTCGGGTGAGAAAGCGCTGGTCTATCTGGGCCGCTATCTCTATCGGGGCGTGCTTCAGGAAAAGGATATTATCGCCTGCAGCAACGGACAGGTGACCTTCTGCTATCAAAACAGCAAAACCCGAAAGAGTGAAACCCGCACCCTGGCGGGCGCGGATTTTCTCTGGCTGCTCCTGCGACACGTGTTACCCAAAGGCTTTCGTCGTGCCCGCAACTTCGGCTTCCTGCACCCTAACAGTAAACGGTTGATCCAGCTGCTGCACTATCTGCTCAAGCTTGATCCTGGCCGATCAATGCCGTGGCTCAGAAAAAGACCGCCGCTCACCTGCCGCTGTTGCGGCGCTGAAATGAAGATCGTACGAACGCGGATCCCACCCAGTATTCCCGGGCGCGCACCACCGGATGCAGCAGCGGTTGCCATGGCTATGTAACCGCACCCGCATATTTTAATTGAAGGACGTTCTGTTTCCATAAGCAGAGAAATATTGTCGGCCTGAATTCAGCCGGAATCAGGGAAAAACCGGCCGTTCAGTGCTTGCGCTACCGCAACGGTGGCGATGTCAACGGATATTCCTGGTTTGACGCCTCGGGTGCCCGTAACTTTCAAAAAGATATTTTCATAGTGAGTGGCTTCGATGCCGGGCTTGTCCAACAAACGGTTCAGATTGTGGCTCGCTTCGCTCTCACAATCTAACCTT